>JBQTJD010000381.1:0-17397 GCA_052387475.1 Anaerolineales bacterium
ATGGGTGGGAGCGAACAGTCAGCCGTCTCCCCCGCCAGCCAGCCGCAGCGCGCAGGGGAACCGGTTGCCACGCTGGTAACGAACGTCTCCCCGGAGGCCGGAGTTTGCAACGCGTATTCCATCGGCACAATCGCACTCGCAGGCCAACCCGCCAATGAACGTGTCTCGCCGAACGCCGTCACCGAGTCTGAGTCGCCGCGCAGCCAGTAGAGTGTCACCGACACCGGCGAGTCGGGCAAGGCAGTCTCCGGCGCGTCATAGCCGAGCAGCCACTGGTCGCCGAACTGCGCGCGCAATGGATGTGGAATTGTGACCGGCTCAACGCGCGGCGCAACGTCAATCGAGGTCACATCGGCCCAGCCCGCTTCGGCTTGTGGTTGAAAGGGCGGGAAGAGGCCAGCCTGCAACTGATACGCGCCGGGCGGCAGACTCTTCGCCAGTGGAAGCGCGTGATAGTCGCTGACGTATTCGCCCGCGCGCCAGGCATTTGTTGGATAAAGCCCATTTACCGGCACGCTGCCCGCGCTCTGCCACACAGTCGCGGCCTGCGAGTCGCGCAGCCGCAGATACACGGCGAGGTGTTGGCTCGGTGTTTGGGCCACGTGCCAGTGAAGGGTCATGCGTATTGCGTGTTCCGTATCGCTTCGGTCATACCCGATGAGTCGAATGTCTTCGGCGATTAGTTCGTTGAGCAGATACTGAGGTGTGGCTGGCGTCATGAACGGCTGCGGCGACACCTCGGCCAACAGGCCAATCGAGCGCAATGAGTAGCCGCTGCCCAGCCCGGCCAAGTAGCGCGCGAGGTACACACGCTGCCCAGCCGCAAGCCGTTCGTCGAGCGCGGTGCGATAGCTGACCTCATCCGGCAACACCACGATGTCGAGGTCGGGCCGAACGCCCTCGGCCTGTTGCAGATAGTACGGCGCGGCATACCGCTTCGGGTCGGCAAGGAGGGCGGCGTTGGGTGCGAGCGGGTGGCTCAGCGCGTACTGACCGAGTTCGTGACGTTGCTGCGCGGCGGAATAGTCGAAGCGCAGCCATGTACTCCAAATCGAAGCCAATGGGAGAAGGAGGAAGGCGGAGGGTAGGAGAACGGAGCCGGCGGCTGATAGCTGATGGCTGATGGCTTGCAGCCCGACGGCAATGAAGATCGCGGCGATGACATACGTGCTGATGAAGAAGTCGCTGAAATCCGGCTCGGGTGGGTCGTAGGCTAAAACAAAGTACACGTGACCGACGTAAGCCAGAAGAAGGAAAACAAGAGAGACGAAGGAAATAGCGCGGCCCGTTTCCCTCCGTTCCCGTATTTCCCTGGTAGCGCGGTACGCCAGCGCTGCCACGCCGATCATCATCAACCCAAACCCCATCCATGTGAATTCGGCAGTGATTTTGCGAAATACGTACGTGAAGCGTTGCGGCTCTTTCAGCGGCAACAGCGCATCGAACTGGCCCGCCGCCTCACCGCCGCGCAGAAAGTAGTCGAATTGTTGCAGTGACAGCCACTCACCGTTGTTGATGGCCGGCCAGCGAACGGGGATGTACAGGTATACGGAGAGGCCAAGGAGAAAAAAGAGTAACGTGAGGAGTGAAACGTGAAACGTCGTGCGTATCGCGTGTTTCGCATTACGTATTACAAGCCACAGCCAAATCACCATCACAAAACCCAACGTCGGCGCGAGCAGGATCGAAGTGAGATGGTTGGTCAGCGACAGGCCAAAGATGAAGGCCAGCGCACACAACAGCCACGCTGACTTCTGACTTCTGACTCCTGTCTCCTGTAGCACCGTCAACCCCAACCACAACATCATCGCCATCAATGCGGCGTTGAGGGCATAGGCCTCGATCTCTACGGCGCGCGCCCACAGGCTGGGTGCAACGCCAAAAGCAAAAGCTGCCAGCCACGCCAACAGCGTTGTAACGCCCAATCGGCGAGCGATGGCGAATACGCCCACCGCCGCTACCGCCGCCGCTACCGCCGCCGAAAGGTTCACCCGCCACGCCTGCGTTCCGCCAATGGGTAGAAGTTCAAACAGTTTGCCCACCACCATCAGCAGCGGGTAGCCGTTCCCATGCGAGACTCCCAACCGCGCGACGTTGACTTGAAACTCAAACGCATCCGCCTCGCCGACGACGGGGGAGAGGGTGAGGGTATAAAGGGTGAGAAGAGCAAGGAAAAGAAGGAAAGGAGGGAAATACGACTTTGAGTCCGTCATTCCCGCGAAAGCGGGAATCCAACGGCCATGCTTGGACACCCGTTTTTGCGGGTGTGACGCACCGCTGTCTAGGAGGAAGTAATCCGCTCGTAGTGCTTGTAATGTGAGCGCCGCGAACAATGCCGCCGAACCCACGAGCAGCGTCTGTGCGCGGAGGAGATTGACTTCGGGTGAAAGCAGGCTGATGAATGGGAGCAACAGCGCAACGGGCGCGAAAGGCTGGTGTGGGAACCGGTGGGCGATGAAGGCGACGGCTGCCGCGCATACGACTGCCGTCGCAAGCGCGCCCGGCCACGTCGTGAAGACCGCGAAGGTCCGCGGCTGAAACTCAAACAGCCAGCGCGCCAGGGCAAGGCCATATACGGCGCCGCACAATGCGGCGATGGCAAGTGAAATTCGGGAGCCTATCATTAATCAAAAGAAAGGTCACGCTACGAGCGTGACCTGATTATCTCAGCGAACTCCGCGTGCTCAGCGGTGAATGATTTACGGCTACGGCGTCGGCGTGGCCTCAGGTTCCTCGGTCGCGGGCAGCTCGTCAAAGTTCACGCCCTTGAAAATTTGAAAGTACGCCCGCAACGCATCATTGGCGACCGGCCCGGCGATAATCGAGCCTTCGCCGCCGTTGTACACAAACGCAATCACCGAGACCTCGGGGTTCTCGTAGGGCGCGTACATGAACGTCCACGCGTGCGCGGGCCAGCGGCCGGGGATGCACAAATCCTCCAGCCACGCCTGCCGATCGCAATACTCGGCGCTGCCGGTCTTGCCCGCGGCGTTGATGCCGGGCAAATTCACAATCGGCGTGGTGTCGCCATAGGTGCGCACGCCCGAAAGGGTGCCGTCGGTTACCGTTTGCCGCAAACCCTCCTGCACCAGCCGGATCGTTTCCGGCGAGAGCGGCAAGGTGCGAATTACTTCAGCGCCCCTGGTCTCCAGAACGTTGCCCTCGCCATCAAGCACGCGCGCCACGATGCGCGGCCGGATGAGCTGGCCGCCGTTGGCGATGACGTTGTAGGCGTTGAGCATTTGCAGCGGCGTCACCTGCACAAAGCCCTGGCCGATGACGGCGTTGTACGTGTCGCCCAATGACCACGACTCGCCCTGGTTGATGCGTTTCCAATTCGGGTCGGGGATGAAGCCCGCCTGCTCCGCCGGCAACTCAACGCCGGTGCGCTCGCCGAAGCCAAAAAGCTGCATCCACTTCACCAGCCCGCCGCCCCCGCTCTCCAACCGGTCGAGCCGGCCGATGCCGAGGCCGTCCACTTTCTCCGGTTCGTAGCCGCCGCCGATCTTGTAGAAATAGACGTTGCACGAATCGGCGATGCCGCGCGTGAAGTTCACCTGGCCGTGCCCGCCGTTCGTCGTGCGATAAATCCAGCACACGAATTCGCGCGTGGCGTTGGGGTCGGCGGCGGCGGCGGAGAGGTAGGTGTTCTTGACCGTGATCTTGCCCGGGTCTTCCAGCTCGCGGTCAGGCGAAATCACGCCATCCTCCATCGCGCCGGAGGCGGTGACGACTTTGAACACCGAGCCAGGCGGGTAGAGGATGCTGACGGCGTGATTGAGCAGCGGGTAGTCGGGATTTGGCTCGATGGGCGGTCGGGCGTCCGGGTCGCCAGCGAACTGGGTGTAATACTCAAAATCAAGATTGCGGGCGAAGCGATTGTTGTCATACGTCGGCCACGAGACCATGGAGAGCACTTCGCCCGTGTTCGGGTTCATGACGATGACGACGCCGCTGGTGAAGTTCTGCCCGCCGCCGGTGTAATCGAAAACCTGCCTCAGCCGCCGCAACAGCGCCGCTTCCACCGCCGCTTGCAACCGCACGTCAATCGTCAGTTCCACGTTGCGGCCCGCCACCGTCTCCGTCTCCACACCCGAGACGCGAATGGTGCGGCCCGCCGCGTCCTCCTCGATCAACCGGCTGCCGTTTTGCCCGGCCAGTAGTTCATCCAATGACGCTTCCACACCCGCCACGCCGATGCGGTCACGATCGGGCAGCAGGTTGCGCGCGATGGCGGCTTCATACGTGAAGGGCGCATCCTGTGGGGAAGGGATGCGGGCCATGTAGCCGATGAGGCTGGCAGTGAGCGCGCCGGTAGGGTAATCGCGCACCGGCTCCACCACCACGTTCACGCCCGGCATCGGCAGCGTGCCGATTTCCTGCTGCACGATGAAGGCCGTACGCGCATCCACATCACACTTAATCTTGACCGCGTTGTACGGTGTGAAGTCTTTGAACTCATCCACCAAATCGCGGATGCCGCGCCCTGCGGGCGTGCGACACGGTTGTTGCGGGGTGGAGCCGGGCACCGTCAACGGCATATCGAGCAATTCGGCCAGGCGGCGGAAGATGGCCTGCGTCTGCGGCGGGTACACGTCATCAGTTGGATCGGGATCATCGGGCAGCGACGCAGGAGTGATAGTGACGACGAACGACGGGAGGTTGCGGGCGAGCAACGTGCCGTTGCGGTCGTAGATGACGCCGCGCGGCGCCGGCTCGTTGACACGCGTGAGCACGTTCTCGCGCGCTTCAGCCGTGCGCGCATCGAACTCGCTGACGGTTAATTGATACAACCGCGCCATGACCCATACCCCAGCCATGGCGAGCATGAGGTAAAACAGCCAGATGCGCGAGGGTTGAAAGGTCAGCGAGCGCATCGGCTAGGCCTTTACCGTGGCCGGATATACCACTTCGTGCAGCGCGCGCAGCAACCAAAAGACGGGGACGATGACGAGCGTGTTAATGAGCAGTGCGGGCAGCAGCACGCCCGTCAGCGCGCTGAGCCAGTCGAGGCTCGCGCCGCTCACGACGAGCACGAAGAACACGACCAGGTGATAGACCAGCGTGCCCAGCATCGCCGCGGCCAATGGCAATAAGATGTGCGAGCGCCAAAACTGTCCTTCCGACCAACTCGCCACGTACGCCACCAGCACCAGCGCCAGCGCGCTCTTGCCGAAGGGGCCACCCGACAGCAAATCCAGCAGCAGCCCGCCCATGAAGCCCCACACCAGCCCACCGCTCCAATCGCCGGCCAGCGTCCAACTCAGTACAAAGACCAACACGATGTTGAGTGTGCCGCCACTGAGGACGCGCAGATCGGATAGCACCGTCGATTCGACGACGGCGGCCAGCGCGAGCAGCGGAATTCCGATGAAGAGCGTCCTCATGGTTGCGCCGGGGCCAACGGTGTCGGCGTCGCTTGAAAGAACGGGCTGATATCCGCCGGCTGAAAGTTGGTGATGATGAGGACGATATCCAGCTTTGTAAAATCCACCGCCGGGGCGAGCACCGCTTTTTGCAACACTTCGAAGTTCAATTGCTCCACACCGCTGACATAGCCCACGACGATGCCGGCCGGATAAGCGCCCGCCAGTCCCGAGGTCAACACCACCTCACCGGTCTCGATCTTCGCTTGTTGCGTGATGAACTGCATCTCCAGCCCGCCGCCCACCTGGCCGACGACCATGCCCTCCTCGCGCGATTTCTGCAAACGCGTCGCGACGGCGGAGGCGGGGTCGGTGATGAGCAGCACTTTGCAGGCGGTGGCGCTCACTTCCACCACGCGGCCCACCAGCCCCTCGCCGGTGACGACCGGCATGCCGCGCGTCACGCCATCATCGGAGCCTTTGTCAAAGATGACGTAGGTCAGGAAAGGCGAGGTATCGCTGCCGATTTTGGTGGCCGCCAGATACTTGGCCTCGGGCTGCGACTGCGCGTAATTCACCAATCCGCTGATAATGCGGATTTCGTTTTCGTTTTCTTTGAGTTGGAGGTTTTCGGTGCGGAGTTGTTGATTCTCGGCTTCGAGTTCGGCCAGCCGTTGCTGAAGTTCTTCGACTGCCGGGTCGGCCTGCAAATTACCCGAGGCACCTTCCCACAACCCGGACACCGCGCGTTGAATGGTAAACAACGGCAACTCCACCACGCGCCACACCGGCTCCAGCGCGGGCACGCGACCCACCACCAGCAACCCGACGCTCACCAGCGCCAGCACCACCACGAGTAGAGAACGAGTCTGAAGTTTTGTCATCCCACGCGACGAAAGACCAATGACGAACGACGGAAGCAGAGGCTGTTACTTTCGTCCTTCGTCCATCGTCGTTCGTCCTTCATCGTGCCGAGGTGCTGCCGCGCTCCGGGCCGACGAGCAAACTGCGGAGATTGTCGTAGTCTTCGAGGATCAACCCGGCGCCGCGCGCTACGCACGTCATGGGGTCTTCGGCCAGCCATACGCGCACTCTAAGTTCTTCAGTTAAACGCTCGGTGAGTCCGTGCAACAGTGAGCCGCCGCCCGCCATGCACACACCGATCTCCATCAAGTCCGCGATGATCTCCGGCGGGGTCTCGTCGATCGCGTCCTTGATCGCCGCCACAATCGTGTTGACCGAATTTGAGAGCGCTTCGCGCAGTTCAATGGAAGAAACTTCCACGCTCTCCGGCAAGCCGGTGACCAGGTTGCGACCACGCAGGGTGAAGGTCTTCTCCTCCCACAACGGGTAGGCCGACCCGGCCGCTATCTTCGCCTTCTCGGCCATGCGTTCGCCGATGAGGAGGTTGTACTTGTTGCGCACGTAGCCAATGATGTCCTGATCCATCTCGTCGCCCGCCACGCGCAAGCTGCGTGAGAGCACGATGCCGCCCATCGAGAAGACGGCCACCTCCGTCGTGCCGCCGCCGATATCGACAATCATCGAGCCGCGCGGCTCCGCCACCGGCAGCCCGGCGCCCAACGCGGCCGCAGTGGGTTCCTCGATGAGATGGACCTCACGCGCCCCGGCGGCCAGCGCCGCGTCCAGCACCGCGCGCTTTTCCACCTCGGTCACCCCGGAGGGGATGCCGATCACCACACGCGGGCTGGGGATGGGGACGATGCTCTGTTCGTGCGCCTTGCCGATGAAGTATTCGAGCATGGCCTCGGTGATTTCAAATTCGGAGATCACGCCGTCGCGCAGTGGGCGGATGGCAATGATGTTGGCCGGGGTGCGGCCGGCAATTTCCTTCGCTTCTGCGCCGATGGCTTTAGGCTCTTTAGTTTTCTTGTCAATCGCCACCCACGAGGGCTCATTAATCACGATGCCTTTGCCGCGAACGTTCACGAGGGTGTTGGCGGTGCCAAGGTCAATGCCGATGTCGAGCGAAAACAATCCGAGCAGCCATTTCAATGGCCACATCAGAAAGTTGGTGATTTGTTGCAATTTGCCTCCCGTTGCGCTGGAGGATTATATACCATCCGAAAATTTGCCTGGCCGTCCCCGCCGGGATACGTATAATGACTTTATGACATTGCTCGCCCATGTCCGCCGTTTCATCGAAGAACGAGATTTACTGCGTCCCGGCGCTACGGTGGTCGCCGGCGTCTCCGGCGGGCCGGATAGCCTGTGTTTGCTAGATGTTTTGCACCGGCTGGATGGCGCGCAGGTGCTGGGATTGCGCCTGCACGTCGCACATTTGAACCACGGCTTGCGGCCGGAAGCGGCTCAAGCTGCGGAATTCGTCCGGGCGGAAGCCGCTACGCGCGGATTGACCTTTCATCTTGAGGCCACCGATACTCGCGCGCACGCCGCACAGCACAAGCTCTCCCTAGAAGAGGCCGCCCGCGAGTTGCGCTACAGCTTCCTCGCCCGAGTGGCCGCCCAGGTGGGAGCGTCTGCTATCGCCGTCGCCCACACTGCCGACGATCAGGCCGAAACCGTCCTCATGCGCTTCCTGCGCGGCAGCGGCCTGGCCGGGCTGCGGGGGATGTTTCCCAAGGTGGGGATTAGGGATTTAGGGATTACGGCGTGGGGAATTAATTCTCCATTCTCCAATTCTCCAACCCATATCGTTCGCCCATTGCTGTTTTCAACCCGCGCCGATGTGGAAGCGTATTGCGCTGAGCACAGTCTTAATCCCGTGCACGACGCCAGCAATTCGGATACCACTTTCTTTCGCAACCGCTTGCGTCACGAACTACTGCCCATACTCGAAACCTACAATCCAAACATCCGCGCCGTGCTCGCGCGCACGGCAGAGGTGCTGACAGGCGAGTATGAAATCCTTCAACACACCATCGAAGTGCTGTGGAGAGAAATCGCCCGGGTCGAAGGTGCGAGCGTAGTGTTTGAACGCGCACGCTGGCATGCGCTTGGCATCCCCGAGCAGCGCGCGTTGCTGCGCCGCGCCCTTCAGCACCTTCGCCCCGGTCTGCGCGACGTGGATTTTGCGCCGCTCGACGCCGCCGTGCAATTCAGCCGTACCGCGCAAACGGGTCGCGTGTGCGATGTGACAGGCGGCCTGTGCCTCGCGATTGAATATGACTCCATCGTGCTGCGCCAGTGGACGCCGGATTTCATCCGGGCGGAGTTCGCCCCTGCGGACGATGTGCCGCAGCTCAATGACGCGGGCGGGCTGTCAGCCGGCTGGAAGTTTCATGCAGAGCCAGTGATGCAGTGGACGCTCGACTCCCTCGAAACTGACTCGTCTTCACGGCGAGTGTTTGTGGATGCAGAGGCGGTGAATGGCCCAGTGATGCTTCGCGCCCGGAGGGATGGCGACCGCTTTCAACCGCTCGGCATGGGCGGGCACAGCGTCAAAGTTTCCGATTTCATGATCAACCGCAAAGTGCCCGCTGCGCTGCGTGACCGCTGGCCGCTCGTCGTCTGCGGCGATGAGATCGTGTGGGTGGGTGGCCTGCGTCTGGATGAACGCTTCAAAGTCACACCGGCGACTCTGCGTGTGCTCAAACTCAAGCTCACTCGTAGTCATTCGTGATCCTTCGTGTTCATTCTTGGCTAACCCTATGCAACCCAAATTCAACGTCTGGCTCGAAAAGAAAAGCAAGGTCGTCCTCAGCCTGTGGCGGGTGCAACTGCTGGAGACCATCGCCGAGACCGGCTCCATCAGCGCGGCGGCGGAAAAACTCGGCGTGCCCTATCGCCGCTGCTGGGAGAAAGTTCAAGAGATTGAACATAGCCTCGGCGCAAAAGTGATCGAGACAGCGGTGGGCGGCTCGGGCGGCGGCGGCGCGCAGCTCACCCGCGCCCGCCCGCGCGCCGGTGAGCAATTCCAAGCCATCTACGATGGCCTCGACGACGAAATCGAGCGCCGCTACCGGGCTGTATTCAAAGCCTAACGTTCGACGGCAAAACCTGTGACCCCTCTCCACTTGCCGGAGTGAAAACCCTGCGTTATGCTTGCCGGGAATAACGCCCCGGTTTCGCTCACAAAGGAGAGAGGGTCATGCAACGTCTTTTTACAACGCTCACGATTTGCGCTGCATTGGTGCTCGCTGGCTGCGCCCCCACTGCCGTTCCGATTACTATCGCGCCCACGCCGGCCGCCGAGCCGCAAGTGCTCCGCCTCGCCACTACTACCAGCACTGCCGATTCCGGCCTGCTCGATTTCATCCTGCCGGAATTCGAGCAAAAATACAACGCGCGGGTGGATGTGGTGGCGGTCGGCACTGGGCAGGCGTTGGAGATCGGCGCGACGGGCGATGCGGATGTGGTGCTCGTACACGCCCGCGCGCGCGAAGATCAATTTGTGGCCGATGGCAACGGCATTGATCGGCGCGATGTGATGTACAACGACTTTATCCTCGTCGGCCCGAAAGAGGACCCGGCTGGCATCAGCGGTCTGGAGAAGGGCAAAGACGCGTTTGCGAAAATTGCCGCGTCGCAGACGCCGTTCGCTTCGCGCGGCGACGACTCGGGCACGCACTCGAAAGAGAAAAGCATCTGGGCCTCTGCCGCCATCACCCCCACCACCGACGCTGGCTGGTATCTTTCGGTCGGGCAGGGCATGGGCGAGACGTTGCTGTTTGCGAACGAGAAGGGCGCGTACACGATCACTGACCGCGGCACATGGCTGTCGATGGCCGATAAGTTGCCCAACCTGGTGGTGCTCGTCGGCGGCAACGCCATTGCCGAAAACAAAGACAAAGCCCTGCTTAATCCATACGGCGTCATCCCCGTCAATCCGGCCAAACATACCGCCGTTAATTTTGAACTGGCCACGCAGTTCGCCGAATGGTTGACCTCCGCCGAAGTGCAAGCCAGGATCAGTGACTATGGCAAAGACAAGTTCGGCCAACCGTTGTTTTATCCCAGCGCCACCCAATAAAGAGTGATGCGTGAAACGTGATAAGTGTAGTGACCGTCGCTGTGCTTATCACGTTTCACGTTTCACGCCTCACGCATGGAGTCGTTCCTCCCCATCGTCCTGCTCTCGCTCTCCGTCTCCGGCATCGCCCTGCTCATTGCGAGCCTGCTCGGCTTCCCATTCGGCGCGTGGCTGGCGCTCAGCCAATTCACCGGCAAACGCTTCGTCGAGTTGTTGCTGTACACGGGCATGGGCTTTCCGCCGGTCGTCATTGGGCTTTTCGTTTACCTGCTGTTATCGCGCAGTGGGCCGCTGGGTGGATTGGGCTGGCTGTTCACCCCCTCGGCCATGATCACGGCGCAGGTCATTATCGCCCTGCCGCTGGTGGTCGGGCTGACGGCCTCCGCGATTGAGGGGCTTGATTCGGGATTGCGGCTGCAATTGCGCTCACTCGGCGCCTCGCCGGCGCAAGTGATGTGGACGCTGCTCGGCGAGGCGCGCATCGGCGTGCTCGCGGCCCTCATCGCCGCGTTCGGCAGCATCATCTCGGAAGTCGGCGCGGTGATGCTGGTCGGCGGCAACATCGATGGACAGACGCGCGTGTTGACGACGGCCATCGTACTCGAAACACGACAGGGCAACTTCGCGCTGGCCCTGGCACTGGGCGCGTTTCTGCTCAGTCTGACCTTTGCGATCAATGCGCTGATGTTGCGCCTGGGCCGGCGTGTTGAGCCGTCAGCCCGATGAGCGAAGTGCTTTACCAATTGCGCGGCGTGCGGCAAGCGTATGCCGGTCGCACGGTGCTCGCCATCGAGTCGTTGGATATTGCGCGCGGCGAAATGCTGACCATCGTCGGGCCAAGCGGAGCGGGCAAGTCCACGCTCTTGCGCTTGCTGAACTTTCTGGAGACGCCCGCCGCCGGGGCGCTGCACTTCGCCGGACAGCCGGTGCCCAGCGATCCGCCGCTGGCCTTGCAACGGCGCGTGACGATGTTGTTCCAGCGGCCGATCTTGCTCAATCAATCGGTGCGGGCGAATGTGGGCTACGGCCTGCGCTTACGCGGCCTGCCGGTGGACGGGCGAGTCGATGCCGCGCTCGACCGCGTGGGTCTTACGCCGCTGGCGAACCAATCCGCGCACAAACTTTCGGGTGGGGAGATGCAGCGGGCCGCGCTTGCCCGCGTGCTGGTGCTACAACCCGAGGTGCTGCTGCTCGACGAGCCGACGGCCAACCTCGACCCGTACAATGTGGAATTGATCGAAGACATTGTGCGTGCACAAAACCGTGCGCACGGCGCGACGGTGGTGTTGGTGACGCACAACGTCTTTCAGGCGCGGCGGCTTGCTTCGCGCGTAGGGTTGCTGCTCAACGGGCAATTGATCGAACTTGCCCCGACTTCGGAATTCTTCGAGTCACCGCATGACCCGCGCACCGCCGCTTTCGTGCGCGGGGAGATGGTCTACTGATCAACGGATTAAGCGGAAATAAAAAGAGATTGGGCGGATCAATCCAAATCCGTTCAATCCCATTACAAATCTGTGCTATCCGTTGACAACTACCGGGCCGGCTCCACCAACTTCCTCAACTTCATTCCGATCTCGCGCCACTGAATCTTGCTCAGCCCCAACCGCTGGCGAATCTTATCGAAGTCCATCCCCGCTTTTGCATCGCGCACCGCGCACGTCCAGCGGCACATCTCGAATGAAATGTGCTTGCTCAACCCGGCGGTCACGGTGATGTCCTCCAGCAAATACTCCAACCGGCGCGGCGAATACGGGAACACTTTTTGTTCCGGCTTGTATTCCGCCACGTATGCGTCGTACACGCTGATCCAACTTGCCTCAAGCCTGAGCTTGCGCTCCTTGTAGCGGTTGCGCGTTTCGTTGTATCGCACCCATAGCAGGGGTTCTTCCGGGTTCGACACGTCAACATGATTGAGTTCGAGATTAAGACATTCGCTCTTCTTAATCCCCGTTTGCAGCAGCAGCGTGAACAATAGATATGGGCGGACGTCCGGCTTTTCGGCGCGCTGCCAAAGGCTTTTCGCCGCGGCCCGCGCGGTCTCCACCTCCGCCTCGGTGAGGATGGCGGGCAGCGGGCTGATGACGGTTTGCTGAATGATGGGCGCGGCGGGATCGCCGGGCAGCACGCTGGCGCCTTCGAGCCAGCGGAAAAAAGCTTTGAGCGAGGTGACGCGGCGTGAGTAAGTCTTGGGGCTGCGGCCCAGCACGCGCTGCTGATCCAGCCACTTCTCGAGGTCGCGCGTGGTGATTGTGTTCAGGCTGCGGCCGCCGCCAAGGAAAGCGGCAAATAGATTGAGATCGCCGCCGAAGGACTTGATCGTGTTCTCTCTCGCGCCCCCTTTCCGCATGTGCGCGCACCAGGCGAGGATAGCGGCTTTGAGTGAGGAGCTATCGCGCAACGCATTCGGGTCGCGCTGTTTTTGAGAGGCGGGAGCTTCGGCGGTCGGAACGCTAAACAGTGGCAGTTGCTCGATCATCACGAGCGTTACTGTAGCCCGAATTGAAAAGAAAGCAAATGGAAAGACGACGAAAGACCGATGACGAACGACGGAAGCGGCCAAACGCCCGACGTTTGGCTTAAGCGGACGGCGCGCCGTCCGCCACTGTCGTCGTTCGTCTTTCGTCAGGCAGCGGCTTTGGCGTACACACCATTTTGTTGCGGGTGCACGGGGAGCAGCACGTTGAAGGTGCTGCCTTTGCCCAGCTCGCTCGTCAGCCAGATGCGGCCACCGTGTGCTTCGACCAGCGCTTTCGCTAACGAGAGGCCGACGCCGGTATCGCCCAGCCCGGCGATGAGCGGCGCATCGGCGCGATAGTGGCGCGAGAAGACGCGCGGTTGATCATCCGGCGCGACGCCGCCGCCAGTGTCTTTCACCGCGATAAACAGCCCTTGCCCGCCGGCTGGCGCGTCAGCTTCATTGCGAACTTGCAAGAGCACTTCGCCTTCCACGCCCGAGGCGTTGCCCGCATTGCTAAGCAGGTGCGTGAAGATCTGCCGCAGCGCGTCACGGTCGGCGCTGACGGCGGGCAGGTTGTCGGCCACATCCAGCCGCAGGTTGATGCTCTTCTCGCGGAACTGCGCGCCGCAACTGAGGATGGCATCTTCCACGATGTCAAAGACGTCGAGGCTTTCGGGCACAAGCTGCAATGTGCCGGCGTCAATGTCCGTTACGCGGATAAGGTCGTTGAGCAGCGCCTCCATCCGTTCACAGGCAGCCTTGATGCGCTCCATGAATTTGCGCTGCAACACGCCGAGGATGCCGACCGACTCGCCGTGCAACAAATCCGAATAGCCGACGATGGCGGCCAGCGGCTGGCGCAACTCCTGCGAGAGCGAGATGATGATCTCCATCGATGCTTCGGGCAGGAAGGGTCGCGCCAGTTCGGCCGGTGAGCCGGAGGGCGTGGTCAGGCTGGCCTGCACCAGTTGCAGTTGCTGTTCTTTATCGGCCAGTTCCTTTTGCACCAGCGTCAGGGCGTGCGTTTGATTGGAGAGTTCGGCCAGGGCCGCCATGGCATCGGCCAGTTCGCGCTCTTTGGTGCCGAGCTGCTCCTGCGAGGTGCGCAACGCGGCTTGCACTTCGGCCAGTTGCCCGCGCGCGGCCTGCGAACCTTGCGCCTCAGCCAGTTGCTGATCCTTGCGCGCCAGAGCGGCTTGAGCCTCACTCAGTTGTGTTTGCATCGCTTCAAACTGCGCTTGCACCAGGGCGAGTTGCGCCACCTGCGCGACGGCGGCTGCCGTTGTCGCCAGTTCACCTTCTTTCGCGGCCAGTTGCGCCCGCGTCTGCGCGAGTTCGGCGTGCGCGGCCTGAAGTTGCGCTTCCGCCGCCGTGACCGCGCCGGCCTTTTCGGTCAGTTGCCCAATCTCCAACCGGGCCTGCTCTAAATCTCCGCGCAGGCCCTGCTCCTGCTGCACGACAAAGTCGTAGTCGAGTTGCAAGGTGTCGGTGTGCGCCTGTTGCGCCTCGAGCTTCTCACGCAGGTCGGTGAGCTCGACTTCGAGCGCGGCGCGGGCATCGGCCAGTGGCTTGGTCTTTTCTTTGATCTCAATCTGCGCGGCGGCCAACTCTTTTTGTGTGCTCTCAAAGCGTTCACGCCACTCGGCAGCCGCTTGTCGCTCGGTGTCGAGCCAGGTGCTGCGCAGTTGCGCGACCTCAGCTTCGAGTTGCGCGCGTTGAGTCTGCGCCTGATCCAATTCGCCGCGCAAGCCGGCGACTTGTTGCGTCAATACTTCGGCCTGGGTTCGCCATTCGGCCGCTTGTTGTTCATCCGTCAGCGCCAGTGAGCGAAGTTGCTCCAACTCATCCTGTAGCTCAGCGTGGCGCGTCGTGGCAGCCAGCAGTTCACCTCGCAAACGTTCAAGCTCGGTGGATTGTGTGCTGAACACGGCCGCGTTCGCGCGGAAAGGCCCCAGTTCCGAATGAAACTCATTGCGCTGGCGTTCGGTCTCCGCCAGCCGTTCACTCAATCGCTCAACCTGCATTTGCAACGCCTCGAGGTCCTGGCGTTGCGTCTCGAGTTCAAACTCCGCCGTCTCCAATTTTTCCCGCGTGTCGCTCTCGGCTTCGGTGGGCGCGGCTTGCATGTCCTGCCGGAGTTGGAGGATATCTTGATTGAGCCGCTCGGCTTCGGCGCGCGCGTCCTCGAGCGCAATCCGCAACTGGTCGGCTTCGAGGCGGGCGGCGCGGCGCGCATCTTCCATCGTCGCCGCCATCGACTGAGCTTTGTCGAGGCTGCGCTGCATCCGGTTGAGCTTGCCGTCACCGCTCAACAAGTCAGCGAGTGGATCGCGCAACGCGGCCAGCACTTGCTCATCTTCCGCCACCCATTCGCGCCGCGCGCCGCCGGGCAACCCCATCACCATCAGCCCAGCCACCAGTTTGTCATTCAACCGCAGCGGCATCACCAGCGCCGGCCCGATCTGCCCAAGGTTGATCGCGCTCGTGATGCGGCGCAACTCCGCGGCGTGTTGCTCTGGTGCGATGCGGGTGGGGCCATTGGCTTCAAGCGCGGCGCGCAACTGCGGCAGATCGTTTACTGAGAGAGCCGTCCCCGACAAATGCTGCTCGCGCGGGCGATGATATGCGCTGCTGAGGGTGCTCGCCCCCAACTCGTCGGGCGGCGCGATGAGCAAACACAGATCACCGCTGCAAGCGTGGGCGACGGCCTGCGTGACGCGGCTCGCGAGTTCATCGGCATTCGAGGCCGTGTTGAGGCCGGCGAGCGCAGCAACAACCTTCGGATCGAGGCGGGCGAGGGGGATGGATTCCGGTACGGCAACCGGAGCCGGAAAGGATACTGGCTCCCGCGCAGTGATCGTTTCCGTCGGGCGAACGTTCACGCGCCGGTACACCAGCGCCGCGAACAGCGGCAGAGCGATCAATTCCAGATAACGGACGATGAACGGGACGTTGGCCCCTTCGACGATACTGATCGAATGAAAAATGTAACCGGGCAACAGGATCAGCAGCAGCGCCACGCCGAGCAGCCAGTTGTCGCGCCGGCGGATTCCAATCAGCAGAATCCCCACAATCAAGATGCCAATGTGGCTGCTGATCCAAACGGTCTCCCATACATTGGCTGCATTGGTGTAGTAGCCCAGGCTGGCATAATCGCTGAACCAGCTGAAGGCGCTGAGACCGCCGATCAAGAGGATCAGGAAACTCAGACCGAAGAAGCCCACATCCGCCCAGCGGTTGGGCTGCGGAAACGCCACAATCCAAATGATGAGAACCAGCGTGAGGGCGCTGGCCGCTCGCACGACCACGGGTGTGATTCGAACTGACTCGATGCCAAGAACGCTACCCCAGCCTAGGATATCGAGTACAAAGCTGGGGAGCAGCGAGCCGATGACAAGCAAGAACGCTCCGAGGGTGGCCAGCCAGAGCCGGGCGCTGGCCCAAGCTCGCTCGCGACGCCAGCCGCTGAAAGCAATGGCAACGGCCATACCGAGCACAAAAATCAGGCTGTAGTAATAAGGGAGGCTCTCGGGAGGCTCGCCAATCCGCGCTAGTTGCTCGAGGAGTTGCATGATCGGGTCAGCGAGTTACATGCGGTTACAACGAGTAAGATCGAAAATCCGTGCGGATTATAGCATACGGTTTGAGGATGATTTGAATGTGCAAGAGTCATGCAGAACACAAAAGTATTTTCGTTGACAAATGAAATGAAGCGGGTACAATATCGCAGCCTCAGGCAGGCATGGTTCTTGCTGAGGAATGCCGGAGTGGCGGAATTGGCAGACGCGCTACGTTCAGGGCGTAGTGGCCGAAAGGCCGTCTGGGTTCAACTCCCAGCTTCGGCACAGGCGCAAAGCACGCAAGTGCCGCGCATATGATCCCGGTCACCCGGGATTTTTTGTTGGAGGCGAACGGTGTCCCGTAGCAAAGGGAAGCACAACCGACCACAACTCACCTGGGGGCAGATCGGTGCGCTACTGGCGCTGGTGTTGTTAGTGGCGGTGATCGTTGACTTCAGCCAGCGGCTTGCCACTTCGCAGCGGTTAACCGAGGCAGCCAATCAGGCCGGCACTGAGGTCGCCGCATTAGAAACGGAGCAGGGAGCGTTGCGTACGCAAGTGGCATATGCCACGACCGATGCGGCGGTGGTGCAGTGGGCGCTGGAACATGGACGGATGGTGCGACCAGGCGAACAACTCGTCGTGCCCATCATTCCGACTGCTCAACCTACGCCAGTGCCCGGCCCGGTGGCGCTGCCACCGCCGCCCGCGAACTGGACGCTGTGGTGGCAGATGTTCTTCGGTCAGTCGTAAGCTTGACGCTGAACTCTACGGTGTGATATAGTTTCGGCGCGCCGGCAAACGGCGCATTTGTTTCGCACACACTCTGTGTGCCACGCACATTGTGCGTCACGATGCGGGGTAGAGCAGTGGCAGCTCGTCGGGCTCATAACCCGGAGGTCAGTGGTTCGAATCCACTCCCCGCTACTTATCAAAAAATGCCGGAATTTCCGGCATTTTTTGATCCTTGGATCGCCCACGAACCAATAACCTGTGGGTCGTTGGTTCCAATCCTGATCTGGTCTCCACTGTTGAATAGCCGTCGACACAATTTGA
>JBQTJD010000382.1:0-1544 GCA_052387475.1 Anaerolineales bacterium
GCGGGGACGGTGGCGACGACGATGCGCCAGCCCAACCGCGCCTCGGGTGTGGCGAGCGGTTGGCGTGCGATGAAGCCGTTGATGACGCCGCGCGCGATGCTGACGAGGTCGCGCCAGAAATACGCGACGACGGAGATGACCGTGCCGAACTGAAGTAGCACATTGAAGACAAAGACCGCTTCCGGGTCCAACACCCAGCCGAACAGATACGGCGCGAGGATGAGATGTGCGGTGGAGGAGACGGGCAGAAACTCGGTCAGGCCTTGAATGATGCCGAGGAGTAGGGATTGAAGAAGGTCCATGATAGGGGTGAGGGATGAGGGATTAGGGATTGACGGCTTCGACCGGCGTGTAGTTCGCGAGGAAGTTTTCAGCGTACTGAGTGAAAGTGTTGTCGAGAATGGCGGCGCGCATCTCGCGCATGAGCGTGAGCAGCAGATGAACGTTGTGCATGGTGAGCAGCGTCGCGCCGAGGATTTCTTTCGCTTGCAGCAGATGGCGTACGTAGGCGCGGGTGAAATTGGCGCAACAGTAGCACATGCAGCCCGGTTCCACCGGCCGCGGATCGCGGGCGAAGTGGGCGTTGGTCATCGTCAGCCGGCCGGTGCGCGTCATCGCCGCGCCGTTGCGGGCCAGCCGCGTGGGCAACACACAGTCGAAGATATCCATCCCGCGCGCCACTGCGTTCACCAAATCCTCCGGCGAGCCGACGCCCATGAGGTAGCGCGGCTTGTGCGCGGGCAGCAGCGGTTCCACAATGTCGAGCGTGGCGTGCATTTGCGCCTTGGTTTCGCCCACGGCCAACCCGCCGATGGCATAGCCGGGAAAGTCGAGCGCAGTGAGGCAGCGCGCTGACCCTTCGCGCAAGTCCGGAAATACCCCGCCCTGCACGATGCCGAACAGCGCCTGATCGTTGCGCGTCTTCGCTCGCGCGCACCGTTCGGCCCAGGCATGCGTGCGGTCAAGGGCGATGCGGTTGTAGTCACGATCGAGCGGCGGCGGGCACTCATCGAAGGCCATGATGATGTCCGCGCCCAGACTCTCTTGAATCGCGATGGCGGTCTCGGGTGTGAAGCGGTGCATCGAGCCGTCGAGGTGGCTTTTGAACGTCACGCCATCATCATCGATCGTGCGTGTGTCGCTCAGCGAAAAAACCTGAAAGCCGCCCGAGTCGGTGAGCATGGGGTCGGGCCAGTGCATGAAGGCATGCAGCCCGCCGAGGTCACGCACCAGTTCGTGGCCGGGGCGCAAGTACAAATGATAGGTGTTGGCCAGCACCAACGTCGCGCCCAGCTCGTGCAATTGTGCGGGCGTGAGGGCCTTCACCGTGGCCGCGGTGCCCACCGGCGCGAACACCGGCGTGAGCAGCTCGCCGTGTGGCGTGGTAAACACACCGGCGCGCGCGCGGGCGGATCGGGCGATGAGTTGAAAATCAAACATGAGGGCCGATCGAGGATAATGAGGTCGAACAGCTATTCATCTGCTTCATCCGGTTGTCGCAAAGCGAGGCAAGCAGCTTTGAGTGGTTGGATCACGGCGCTGTC
>JBQTJD010000383.1:0-7739 GCA_052387475.1 Anaerolineales bacterium
GTGAAGTTGCGCGGGGCTTTGACTTTGGGCAGGTCGCGCAGCGCGCGCGCCTGCAAGCGCATATCGCGGAGCGCCGCTTTCAACGCCGGGTCTTTAACCAGACGCGCCTCGAGCGCCAACTTCTCCGAAGCGGGGAGTTGGTGATCGAGGTAAGCGGAGAGTCGGTCGAAATCCTGCTCTGAAATCATGTCGCGGTCTCGTCCTCCAGACGTAACAATGAAAGCAAGTGTTCCACACCCATTCCCGGTGTCCTCTGGACCGACGTGAGAATTATAACCGGTTGAACATTTCCGATGGCGCAAAGGTGGCCGCGTCACTCATAGAGACGCTCATCCACATCTTGCCGACGCTCACTCAATAAAAAGCAGATCTGGGCCTGTGCTAAACTATCGCTATCCGCGTCACCGATTGATTCCCGCAATTGAGCCTCTGATTGAGCGATGTCAAGCATGTCGCAGATCCTGGATATTCTGGTCAGCTACGTGCCGGCGCTGGTCACGCGCCGTCTATCCACTGACCCGACCCCCATCACTGCGCCTGTGCTGGAGCGCTTTCCGGCCGTAGCCCTCTTCGCCGATGTCTCCGGCTTCACCCCGCTCACTGAGCGTCTCTCGCAGCGCGGCCCGCAAGGCGTCGAAGAGCTCTCGCGCCTGCTCAACACGTATTTTGGACAACTGATTGACCTCATCAGCGCTCATGGCGGCGACATTGTCAAATTTGCAGGCGACGCGCTGCTGGCCCTCTGGCCGGTCACGGATTTGCCGAGCGGCGGATTCGCCCAGCCCACTGCTGCCGCTTACGCCGCAACGTTGAGCGCCGTACAATGCGCGGCCACCGCCCAACGCGCGCTGCAGGGATTCGAAGCCACCGAGGCCCGTCTTTCCCTGCGGATGGGCGTCGGCGTGGGAGACGTTTTTCTGGAACATCTCGGCGGCGAATATGGCCGCTGGCACATTCTTGTCGCCGGCGACCTCATGGCTCAAGTGACGAATGTGGAACGGCGGGCTGAGCCGGGTGAAGTGATCGTCTCGTCGGAAGCCTGGCGCGTGGTGCAAGCGGCCTGCACCGGAGAAGCGCTGTCTCAGGACGGAGTCCGATTGACGTCCGTGCGCTCGCCCATTCCGCCGTTTCCATTAACGCGCGCGGACATCGTCGCCGAAGCCGCGCCAGCGCTGCAAGCCTATGTCCCCGGCGCGATTCGCACCCGGCTGGTCGCGGGCCAGACCGGTTGGCTGGCCGAGCTGCGGCGCGTCACCGTCATCTTTGCCCACCTGCCAACGCTCGACCATCACACCTCGGTCGAACACGCCCAGCACATCATCCGCACCTTGCAGAGCGCCATCTACCGGTACGAGGGCAGCGTGGACAAGTTGAGCGTGGACGAGAAAGGTGTCTCGCTGTTGGCCGTGATGGGCTGGCCGCCGCTGGCGCACGAAGACGATGCCATACGCGGCGTTCAGGTCGCGCTCGCCATGCAGAATGAATTGCGAAAGCTAGCGATGCCCGGCGCCTTTGGTGTGGCGACCGGGCGCGCGTTCTGCGGGACGATTGGCAGTGCCCTGCGGCGCGAGTACACGATGATCGGGGACGTGGTCAATCTGGCGGCGCGGCTGATGCAGGCCGCCCCCGACACGATTCTGTGTGACGCGGCAACCTATCAGGCCGCGCAGCGCGCCGTTGACTTTGAGCCTTTGCCGGTCATCGCCGTCAAGGGCCGGGCCGAGCCGGTCACGGTGTATCACCCGCGCGAGGTCTCCCGACTCCGTTGGGTGGAGGCCGCTTCCCACGCGCCAATGGTGGGGCGCACTGACGAGCGGATGGCGCTGGCCGGACGGCTTCAACTTTTGCTGGGTGGTCAGGGCGGCGGCGTCATCGTCGAGGGCGAAGCCGGGCTGGGCAAATCCCGCTTGGTCGAAGACCTGTTGGAACAGGCGCGGACGCTTACAGTGGAGACCTTCGTGGGAGCGGGCGACGCGTTGGCCGTGGCCCAGACCGGCGACTCGGTCGAAACGCTCACGCCGTATCATGCCTGGCGGCCTGTGTTCAGTCAACTGCTGGGCGGAGACTTCTCGCGCGATTCCGGAATCCGCCGGCAGGCTCTCCAATACCTGGGGAAGGAGGAACGCTGGCTGCAATTGCTGCCCCTGCTCAACGCCGTCCTGCCGCTGGAGTTGCCCCAAAACGAAGTGACCCGGCAAATGACGGGCCAGGTTCGCGCCGACAACACGCGCGATTTCCTGGTGCGGTTGCTGGGCGCGTCCGCGAGCCGGTCCCCAAAATTGATTGTGCTCGAAGACGCTCACTGGTTGGATACGGCGTCGTGGGCATTGGCGCTCCTTGTGAGTCAGCGCATCAAATCGGTCTTGCTCGTCATCACGACACGCCCACTGTCCGCGCCGCAACCGGCAGAGTACACGCAACTGCTCGCAGCGCCCGGCGCACAACAATTGAAGCTTGAAGCGCTCGCGCCCGAGTCCACGCTGGCGCTAGTCTGCCAGCGCCTCGGCGTCGCCTCTGTGCCTCAGCCGGTGGCCGACCTCATCCGCACGAAGGCGGAAGGCAACCCGTTTTACAGCGAAGAGCTGGCCTATGCGTTGCGGGACGCCGGTATCATCCAGGTCGCCGACGGCGAATGTCGCCTGTCCGAGGGGCGGAATGACCTCAGCGCCATCAACCTTCCCGATACCGTGCAAGGCGTGATCACCAGCCGCATTGACCGGCTGCCGCCTCCCCAGCAGCTTACGCTCAAGGCCGCGAGCGTAATCGGTCGTACCTTCGCTTTTCCGGCGCTGCTCTCCATTTATCCTTTGGACGCCGATAAAGACCAGCTCCCCGGTCATCTGCGGGCGCTGGATCATCTAGACCTCACCAGCCTCGAAGCCTCGGAACCCCATCTGACATACATCTTCAAGCACATCATCACGCGCGATGTGGCTTACAACCTGATGCTGTACGCTCAACGCCAGCGCTTGCATCGGGCCGTCGCCGAATGGTACGAGTCCACCCATGCCCACGAGCTGGCGCTCTTCTATGAGCTGCTGGCCCATCACTGGCGCACGGCCGACGTTGCGGCGAAGGCAATGGCCTATCTGGAAAAAGCCGGCGACCAGGCGCTGGAAAACTACGCCAACGAAGAGGCAATTCGTTTTTACAGCCAGACGCTTGACCTGGCCGCGAAAACCAATCAGCACGACGGCGGCAACCGGCGCGGCGAACGTCGCTTCGCTTATGCGCACAGCGCCCGTTTAGAGTTGCGCTTAGGTGAAGCCTATACCAACGCCTCGCAACATGGCGAAGGCCGCGCACATCTTGAGAAAGGCCTGGCGCTGTTGGGGCAGCCAACCCCGGCCACTTCTTTCCAGACCGCCATGAGTCTGCTGGGTCAAGTCGGACAACAGGCCCTACATCGGCTGATGCCTCAACACTTCATCGGACGTGTGACGCAGGAACGCGCGACATTGCTGGAAGCCGCCCGCACCTACGAGCGGCTGACCGAGGTCTATTTCTTCGCCAATGAAACTCTGCTGGCGCTGTACGCCGCCATTCGTTCGCTCAACCTGGCGGAGGCCGCCGGCCCTTCGCCCGAGCTGGCGCGCGCGTACGCCCCGGTTGGAACCATCCTCGGCTTCATCCCACTGCATGGCCTGGCGCAGTTGTATTGCCGCCGCGCGTTGGAAATGGTGCGCCCGATGAACGACCTCTCCGCCCGCGCCTGGGTCGCATTGGTGACGGGCGTGTACTACGCCGGGCTGGGACAATGGGCCACCGCGCACGGCCTGTTCGACGAAGTGGTAGAGCTTTCGGAACGGCTTGGCGACCGCCGCCGCTGGGACGATGGCGTCACCAATCTGGTGATGGTGAATTATTTTCAAGGCGAGTTCGCGCGCGCTGAAAAACTAGCCGACGATTTTTACGCTTCGGCCCAGCGCCGCGGCGACGCCGACAATCAGGCCTGGGCGCTGATGGAGAAAATCTTTTGTACGCTCGCGCTTGGCAAGCTGGAGGTCGCCGCCGCGTGCGCCGACGAACTGCAAGCCCTGTTCGAGGGCAACCGCCGGATCGTGGATGAGCCACTCAAGATCAGCGTCTACGGCGCGCTGGCGCTTGTCCATTTGCGCCGCGGCCAGCCGGCCCTCGCCCGGCAGGCTGCCGAACTCGCCGACCCGCTCATCGCTCGCTCGACGCCGACCTCCTATCCGGCGCTGCTGGGCTATGCCAGCGTCGCCGAGGTCTATCTAACATTATGGGAAATAGAATCGAGACCCCAACCCCACGCTCAGGCCGACGCGCGCCGCGCCGTCAAGGCACTGCGCAAATTCGCCGGCGTGTTCCCTATCGGCTGGCCGCGCGCCTGGCTGTGGCAGGGACGCTATGAGCAACTGGCCGGGAAGCGCGCCGCCGCCCGGCAGGCGTGGCGCAAGTGCTTGATTTCCGCCGAGAAATTGATGATGCCCTATACGGCGGCGCTGGCCCACATGGAGCTTGGCCAGGATGCCGACACCGGCGACTCCGAACGCCAGCAACACCTGAGCTGGGCGCGCGACATCTTCACGCAACTGGGGGCGCGCAGCGATCTGGATCGCCTGTCCGAGGTGCGGACGTGATCGCAGACGAAGCCGCTCTCAGCGATCTTCTGACCGCGGCGATTGAGCGCTTGCAAACTGAAATGAAGGCGGCCACCCCATCCTTGGCCGAACCCGTCGCGGCGTGGATGCTCACACTGGCGGCCACACCACAGCCCGAAGACTATTTCAAGAACCCCATCGGCTTTCCCTTGCTCCTTCTGCCGTGGTGGCTGGAGTCGACGATCCATCCCGAGCCGGCGCTCGCTTTCCAATCCACGCTCGTCTACTCAACCGTCAACGGTTACTACTACATCCGCCTGTTGGATAACGTGATGGATGGGCATATGACGGTTGAGCTAAAGCTATTGCCCGCCGCCGGATTCTTTCACACGCAATTTCAATCCGCGTATCAACCTTTTTTTGACGCCGCTCACCCCTTCTGGAAGCACTTCACGCAAACCTGGTTTCACTCCGCCGAGGTGACGGCCCGCGACGCCGGCCTGTCCGCGCTGAGCCGCGCTGAGTTTCAACGGTACGCCAGTCAGAAAGTGTGCGCGGTGAAGATTCCGCTGGCTGCCGTCTGCTATCGCTATCGCCGGTTGGATCTGCTCGAACCCTGGTCGCGGTTTGTGGATGCGTTCGGCGCGTGGCATCAATGGTGGAACGACGTCTTCGATTGGAGCAAAGACCTGCGGCACGGAACAGGCACCTATGTCCTCTCGGAGGCTGAGCGGCGCAAGCGGCTGGACGAATCGGTCGCGGCGTGGGTGGTGCGCGAGGGCTTCGACTGGGGCATCGCTGCTCTGCACGAGTGGATGGCCGAAGCACGAACGCTGGCCGGGCCGCTCAACAGCCCAGACCTCATGATGTATCTCGGCCGGCGCGAGGCAATGTTGGAGCAACAACGGATCGAAGTCGCCGAGGGCCTGCGCAGACTGGCAAAATTGTCTGCCGTGATGACGTGACTATGTCTGAGAGCCTTTCCGATCCGGGCCTCTTCGCCTTCGCGCAATTGTGCTTTCGCAACTTCCTCGAAGAGTTTGCCCACTACGGGATCGAGTCCGACCCCGGCCTTCAGTTGCGCCAGGGCAACGGCATGTTGTGCTATTACGATATGAAGGATCGGCAAATCTACCTCTCGCTCCCGAATCTTTCGGAGCCGGTCGGCAAGCTGCACATGCTATTTCTTCGCTCGCTGCTCGGCTGTGAAAGCCAGGACGAGTTGTGGCAGTTCTTCTACCTCCTCATCCCGCACGTCATCGCCCACGAGCTGGCGCACCATTTTCGTCACCGTTACGGCCAATTCACGGACAACCTGTGGTACGAAGAGCAGGTGGCCAATCAACTCGCCGTGGCGGTGACCAAGCACCGGCTGACCCCGGATGAGAAGACCTTCGCCCGCAAAGTCCTGCCGCGTGCCATCGAAAGCCTGTCCGTCAAAATGGAGTCGAAGCACATCGCCGCCGATTCCTATCACAACATCCTGCACGCCCTCAACGTGTCCGGCCAGATCGGTGACGCCGCGCTTGAAAATATCGAGATGGTGCACAAGTATTTTGCGGTCAAACCGGAAGACATCCTGAAGGGGACCGGCCAGCTCTCACCCGAAATACTGGAGCGATTGGAGCAGCGCGACGACATCATCGACTCGATCAATGATGAGTATGCCTCCGACGCCATCCGTTACATCTACTACCATATCGGCTGGCTCTACCTGGCGTTGACCGGGCGCGAGACGCAGTACGTCGAGGAGTTCGCCCGCGCCCACCTGAACCGCCGGGCCGAACTGCTGCCCTTGGTGGGCGACGACGAAGCGGATCCCGATGAAAAAGCAGTGCAGGCCTGCTTTAAGGCTTACCGAGAAACTATATCCATCTCGGAAACCGGCAGTCGCTATTTCTACAAACGCTATCGCCGGTTGCTGCTCTCGAAACTACAAGCCATGGCGCTGTTAGCCCCTTCACAGAGGGAGCAACTCAAAGAGGAAGCCGGTGCGCTGCTGGAAATGTGGCGCGGACGCGAGAAGGAATCCGACGCGCTGATCTATCTCGCGCAGTTGGCGCCTCCGGCGCTGCGCCGACTTTTTCCGCAGGTCATCGGCGAACACCTCGACCCGGGCCTTTCCCTGCTGCGCGATCTGCCCACCCCCACCGATGCGCGCTTGTGGCGCCGCCTTGTTCTACGAGATGAGGATGCGGGCGCGGCCAACACGCTTCATCGCCTGGCCCTGCTCGATCAGGCCGACATCTTCCGGCCTCTGCCGGCCGAGGTCATGCTTGAGATTACGCATAACCTGTGCCGGGTCAGACTCGATACGGGCGAAATGGTCATTTGGGAAGGCGAGGTCAACGACGACGTTTACCTGTTGGTGGCCGGAGAGTTGGAAGTCGGCGTCATGCGCGAGCGCGCGTTCACACGCTTCGATGCTATTCAACCCGGCGAGGTGTTTGGGGAGATGGCCTTTTTCACCCGCGAGCCGCGCAAAGCCGCCGTCCGTGCGGCCCGGCCCTCGGAATGTTTCGTGCTGAAAGGCTCCGACCTGCGCCTGTTCGCATTCAAGCATCCTTCCATCCTGATGCAGATCGCGGGCGTCCTCGCCCGGCGTCTGGCGAATTTTATCAAAACCAAAGCCGACGGGCCGACGCGTTAATCCGTCGCGCTCATGTTATACTCGCACACGAATATCGCACGCTCAGCCCGAAAGGAAAAAGCACGATGGACTTTCAAACATTGGTCGGCAAAGCCATGTCCGACGAGCAATTTGCCCAGGCGCTTGCCAGCAACCCGGAGAAAGCGTTGAAAGACGCCGGTATCCAGCCCACGCCGGAGATGTTGGAGGCCCTTCAAGGGGTTGATGCGGCCGCCATCCAGAAGCTGGCTCGGGCTTTTGGCGATCAGAAAGCGGCCTCACTGTAAAATATTCAGGCTCTCTACTCGATAGAACGTCATCTGAGCAATGCCGGATGGCGTTCTTTTATTAAGGTCGAGCATTCGCTCAGGCTTGCGAAGCCTGAGAACTCTGATGGAATGGATCATGAAGTATCAGACGCAGCGCGCCTGGCCGGAAGTGGAAGCCTTTTTCGGCAACCTCCCGCCTGAGCTGTTCCGGCAAGGAGTCCTGCTGCGGCACGATCTAGCGAACCGCTACTCGGACACCGGACAGTTCGCCGACAT
>JBQTJD010000384.1:0-6752 GCA_052387475.1 Anaerolineales bacterium
GGCGGTGCGCGCGTCTATTTGGGCACGGGCGGCGCGGCAGTGAAGATCCTCGACCTCAACGGCCATGTGCGCCCGACGCGGCTGCAGGACTTGTACGACATCGGCCGGATGGTGAACGCGCTGGAGAACATCCACTTCTATTTGCGTCCGGTCGTCGCGCGCGACATCTCAGTGGAGGCGCTCGACCTTAACACTTATTACGCTTCGCTCGTCCCCACGCCCAAACATATGATGGCAATTGCTTTACGCCTGAGACGGTACAGCAGGTGGTGAAGCTGGCCGCCCTCATCGCCGGTGACGCTGAGGCGTTGCGCGAGCGGCCCTTCATCTCGTTCACCAATTGCTGGACGGTCAGCCCACTGCGTTATGCGACCGAGACGGTGCAGACGTTGGATGAGATCGTGCGGCAGGGGATGCCCGTCGCGATCTCGTCTGCGCCGCAGGCCGGAGCCACCTCACCCGTCACGCTAGCGGGCACGCTGGTGCAGCTCACTGCCGAGCAGATGTCAGGCCTCACGTATATCAACCTGATGCGGCCCGGCCATCCGGTGCTCGCGGGCTATGTGCCGTCCGTCGCCGATTTGCGCACGGGCAGCTTTTCGGGCGGCAGCCCAGAGTTCGCGTTGATGAACGCCGCCGCCGCGCAACTCTCCCGCCGTCTGGGCGTGCCGGTCTACAACTCCTCCGCCATCAGCGATAGCAAGGTGCCCGATGTGCAGGCCGGTTACGAAAAAGGTTACAGCACCGCCACCGCCGCACTGGCCGGGTCGAACTTCGTCCACCATTCGGCGGGGGTGCTGGAGTCGTTGTTGTGTGTGGCCTACGAGCAATACGTGATTGACGACGACATCAACGGCGCGGTGATGCGGATGGTGCGGGGGATCGAGGTGACGGATGAGACGCTGGCGGTAGACGTGATCCATGCGGTCTGCAATGGCGAGGGCCATTTCCTCGGCCACCCGCAAACGCTGGCGTTGATGAACCGCGACTACTACTACCCGCACACCGGCGACCGCGCCACGCGCGACAACTGGGAGGTCGCCGGCGCGCTGGATATGCGTGAGCGCGCGAAACAAAAGGCGCGCGAGTTGTTACAGACACAATGGCCCGCCCACATCTCAGACGAGTTGGACGCGCGCATCCGTAGTGAGTTTGAGATTTTGTTGCCACGCGAAGTGATGAAGCCGCACTGAGTGGCAAGTGACAAGTGGCAGGTGGCAAGTAGCCTGCGCACTTGCCACCTGCCACTCGCCACTTTCACTAGAGAACGAATGCCCCTCCGACTCATCCGCCAGGCCCTCAACGGCAAAGACCTGCCCAAAGTGGCGCGCCGCCACGAACTCAAAGACCGTTACGATGTCGTCATCATCGGCGGCGGCGCACACGGGTTGGCCTGCGCCTACTATCTCGCCAAATATCACGGTCTCGCCGATGTGGCTGTACTCGACAAACGCTACATCGGCTACGGTGGCAGTGGGCGCAACACCGCCATCATCCGCAGCAACTACCTCACCTCGGAAGGCGTGCGTTTCTACAATGAGAGCGTCAAGCTGTACGAGACAATGTCGCAGGAGTTGGACTTCAATGTGATGTTCAGCCAGCGCGGGCACATGACCCTCGCCCATAGCGATAGCGCCGTGCGGACGATGCGGCTGCGTGCACAGGTGAACCAGGTCGAGGGCGTGAACTCGCGGCTGATCTGGCCGGACGAAATCAAACAACTCTGCCCGTGGCTGGATGTGAGCGACAAGCCGCGCTATCCGATCCTGGCGGCGCTGTGGCATCCGCCGGGCGGCATCATCCGCCACGATGCAGTGGTGTGGGGCTATGCGTATCAGGCCGATCAACGCGGTGTGCACATCCATCAGAACACCGAAGTGACCGGCATCACGGTGGAGAACGGCGCGGTGACGGGGGTGCAGACCAATCGCGGCCACATCAAAACGGGCATCGTCCTCAACGCCACGGCGGGCTGGTGCTCGACGATCTGCGCGATGGCGGGCGTAAAGCTACCGGTGACAAGCGTGCCGCTGCAAGCCAACGTCACCGAGCCGCTCAAGCCCTTCCTTGATGTCGTCATCGTCTCCGGCAGCCTGCACGTGTACGTCAGTCAAAGCGACCGTGGCGAGTTGGTGATGGGGTCGAGCGTTGATCCGTTCACCTCGTACTCGATGTCGGGCACCTTCTCGTATATCGAGGAAATCTCGGCGCACATTTTGGAATTGCTGCCCGCACTCGCCAAAGTGAAGGTGCTGCGCCAGTGGGCGGGCGTGTGCGACATGAGCCCCGATTTCAGCCCGATGATGGGCTTCACCGATGTCAAAGGTTTTTTGATCGACGTGGCCTGGGGCACCGGCGGCTTCAAAGCCTCGCCCATCGCTGGCAAGATGCTGGCCGAGTGCATCGCCACGAATAAAACACCGGCGCTCATCGAGCCATTCCGCCTCTCCCGCTTCCGTGAAGGCAAGCTGGTGGGCGAGAAGGGCGCGACGGCGGTTGGTCATTAGTGAAGGGTGGGCGTGGAGGGTGAAAAGAGTCTCTTCACCCTCCACGCTCCACAAATGGATACAACATGTTGATACTGGCTTGTCCAAATTGCGGCCCGCGCAATGTAGCCGAGTTTCGCTTCGGCGGTGAGACCAACCCGCGACCGGCTGACCCATCAGCGCTGAGTGATGAAGCGTGGGCGGACTTCGTCTTCATGCGCCAGAACGTCATGGGCATCGAGACCGAGTGGTGGTATCACCGCGCCGGTTGCGGCCTGTGGTTTCTGGCGGAACGCGACACCCTGACGAATGTCGTGGGCAAAACATACCGATGGAAATCGAAGGCCGCTGCCGCCGCGCCAGACGAGTCGCCCGACACGACAGCGGAACCCTGAGTCGCGCCCACACCCGGTTCCATTCCCCTACAGCCCAATTACTTTTTGGAGCGACTGAATGCAGACGAAAGAAAGCACCCCCCGCCTGACGCACCTGCGCCGCACTACCCCGCAGGCGGGTGAAGTCATCGACCGCGCGACGACGGTCAAGTTCACGTTCGACGGGAAAGAGTACACCGCGCACCCTGGCGACACGATTGCGTCGGCGCTGGCGGCGGCGGGGGTGAAAACCTTTTCACGTTCTTTCAAATACCACCGCCCGCGCGGGCTGATGTGCTGCTCCGGCCATTGCCCCAACTGCATGGTGCAGGTCGCCGACGAACCCGATGTGCGCGCTTGCCGGACACCGGTGGAACCCGGGATGGCGGTGACGCACCAAAACGCCTGGCCGTCGCTCGAACTGGACGCGATGGCGACGACTCAACTCGGCGACCGTTTTCTGCCGGTGGGCTTTTATTACAAAACCTTCATCCATCCCAAATCCGCATGGCCGATGTACGAGCGGGTGTTGCGCAATGCGGCGGGCCTCGGCGTGATAAATCCCGAAACGCACCAGGATCATGGCAGCAAACAATTCCTGCATTGTGAGGTCGCGGTGATTGGTGGTGGGCCGGCGGGTATGAGCGCAGCCCTGGCAGCAGCGGAATGCGGCGCGCAGGTGATGCTGTTTGATGAGAACGACTCGCTCGGTGGGCATTTGCGCTACTCGGGTGAAAGTGAAAGATTGAAAGAACTGAAAGCGGCGGTCGCGCAGCAGCCGAACATCACGGTGTACAGCGACACGACCGTGCTCGGCTGGTTTCAAGATAACTGGCTGCCGGCGATGCGCGGCAACCGGCTGTACAAAATCCGCGCGCAGTCGGTGATTGTGGCGACCGGCGCGTACGAACAGCCGCTCGTCTTCGACAACAACGATCTGCCCGGCGTGATGCTCGGCAGCGGCGTACAGCGTTTGCTTAAGCAGTACGGGGTGCTGCCCGGACGACGCGCGGTGGTGGTGACCGCAAACGATGACGGCTGGAATGTGGCTGCCGATTTGCAGGCCGGCGGCATCGAAATCGGGGCGATTGTGGACGAGCGCGAGCGGGATGCGTGCCAGAGTCCGCATCGCGATAAGTTGTCCGGTGAGGCGGTGGTGTATTGGAAGCATACCATCGCCGAAGCGCGCGGCGAAAGTTACGTGCGCGCAGCGTATGTCGCGCCTATCAACGGCGCTGGCGCAGCACAACGCATTGATTGTGATCTGATTGCGGTGAGTGTGGGCTGGACGCCGGTGCTCGACATCGTGCATCAATCCGGCGGCAAAACGGTGTACGACGAAAAACGCGGCGAGATTCTGCCTAAGCGCGAGCGACTGCCGGCGAATGTGTTTGTGGCCGGACGGGCAGCGGGCACCCACGGAGAATCGGCTCAACTGGCTCATGGACGGTCGGCGGGGCACGGGGCGGCGTCCTTCCTCGGCAAGGGGGCTGCACCGGCGGAGGCCGGTTCGCAGCCAGCCGAAGCGCCCCGAACTTCCACACGCGTCCTTGTGCCCGGGCGCAAGAAGCGCTTTGTCTGCTTCTGTGAAGATGTGACCGACAAAGACATCAAGACGGCGATTGCGGAAGGCTACGATAGCCTTGAGCTGTTGAAGCGGTACGCGACCACGACGATGGGGCCGTGCCAGGGCAAGATGTGCGCGCTGAACACCATCCATCTGTGCGCACGCGCGAACGGCGTGGGTGTGCCGGAGACGGGCGTGACCACGTCACGCCAGCCGTACAGTTCGGTGAAGCTGGAGACGCTCGCCGGGCAGCATATGGAGCCGGCGCAGATCACGCCGGTACACGCCTGGCACACGGCGCATGGCGCGAAGATGATGCTGGCCGGGCTGTGGATTCGCCCGCTGCACTACGGCGATCCGGTTGCGGAAGTGAAGGCGGTGCGCGAGCATGTGGGCTTGATTGATGTCAGCACGCTCGGCAAGTTGCGCTTCACCGGACCGGGCGTCGGCGCGCTGCTTGACAAGTTGTACATCAACGCGTTCAAGAACCTTGGCGTGGGGCGTGTGCGCTACGGCGTGATGTGCACGGATGAGGGCGTGGTGCTCGATGACGGCGTGACTGCGCGGCTGAGCGAGAACGAGTGGTACACAACCACGACGACTTCAGGCGCGGGCGCGCTGTTCGAAAACATCCAGTGGTGGATGCAATCCGGCTGGGGCGATGGCGCGCATCTGGCCGACCTTACCGAACAATACTCGGCCTTCAACCTCGCCGGGCCGCGTTCGCGCGCCGTGCTGCAAAAGTTGACGGCGATTGACCTGACGAACGAAACGTTCCCGTACATGCATATCCGCGCCGGCGAAATCGCGGGCGTGCCCTGCCGTGTGATGCGCATCGGTTTCACCGGTGAGCTGTCGTATGAGATTCATGTGCCGTCGGCGCAAGCGTTGCCACTGTGGGAGGCGTTGGTGGAAGCTGGCGCGGAGTTCGGCCTCGCGCCGTTCGGCGTGGAGGCGCAGCGCGTGTTGCGGTTGGAGAAGGCGCACATCATCGTCAGCCAGGACACCGACGCCACCACCGACCCGCTCTCCGCCGATTTGGGTTGGGCGGTGAAGCTCGATAAGCCGGATTTCCTCGGCAAGCGCTCGATCATGCGGATTGCGCGTGATGGGCCGCAACAAAAACTCGTCGGCTTCCAGTTGGCGCGGCGCGGCATCGTGCCGGAGGAGGGTTTGCAGTGTGTGCGGCTCAATGGCAACGGTCAGGCCCATATCATCGGCAACGTCACCTCCAGCCGGCACAGCCCGACGCTCAACGAGACCATCGGCCTGTGCTGGCTGCCCTGGGAGATCGCCGAGCAGAACGGCGCGACGTTTACGATTCGCATGCTAGACGGCAAAGCGTTCGAGCAAGCGCGAGTGCACCACGGGCCGTTCTTTGATCCGGAAGGGAAACGGCTAAGGATGTAATAGTCAAGTGGTCGGGTAGTCGTGCAGTCGATCTCACCGACACATCCGACCACCCGACTACAAGACCATTTGACTACTCGACCACATGGCACTCAAACTCTCCCCCCTCCTCCCCACTGCCCAACATCTTGGCGCTGAGTTCGTCGAAGTGGGCGGTTGGAAGTTCGCCAAACACTTCACCTCGGTCGAGGCTGAAATGGCCGCCGCCCGCAACAGTGTGGCCTTGGCCGATAGCTCGCCGCACGGCAAGGTGCAGATTGAAGGCGAGGCGGCTGAAGAGGCGTTGCGGGCCGTGTTCGGCCACGCGCCGCAGGCCATCGGCAGCGGCGCCTCGACGAACGCCGGCCATCTATACCGCTTGCGGCGCGACGTGTTTTACATGAGCACCTCACCCGGCGGCGAAGGGCAGGCCATCGAACAAATCCAGGCCAGCGCACGGAAGGCCGCGCTCTTCGTCACCGTCACCGACCTGTCGCAGGGGCTGGCCGATATCCGCCTCCTCGGCCCGCGCGCGCGCGAAGTGTTGAGCAAATTATGCGCGCTGGATTTCGCGCCGGACAAATTCACCGACCAAACCATCAAGCAGACCAGTCTGGCAAAAACCAAACAGATTCTGTTGCGCCGCGACTTCGGCGCTCTGCCCGCCTTTCAAATCATCGGCGCGCAATCACTCGCGGCGTACGTGTGGGAAGTGGTGATGGAGTCGGGTAAGGAATTTGGCATTGTGCCCATCGGCGTGGCGGCCATGCGCGAGCTGGAGCAAGCCGGATGATTCTCTGCATCGAATTTCGCGAATGGGCGCGAATTGGTAGTGTCCCTGTAACGTGTGAAAGGCTGTTCAGGCTGAACGACGCGGCAGTTATCCTCGACTTGTTCGAGGAGCTGCCGGATGGACTACACAACTTGTTACTGTCG
>JBQTJD010000385.1:0-2557 GCA_052387475.1 Anaerolineales bacterium
CATTTGCCCGAATCCGTCGCCGCCGAGATTGGCCTCGCGCTCCGCGTGCCGCTGGCCGATGTGCATGGCGTGATTGAGTTTTATTCGATGTTCTACCGCGAGCCGATGGGTCGCACGGTGGTGCGCGTGTGTACTGACCCAGCCTGTGCCCTGCAGGATGCCGACGCCGTGCTGCAGGCGGTGTGCGACCAATTGAGCGTTGCCCTGAACGAGATGACGGCGGATGGCGCCTTCACCGTGGAACGCGCGCCGTGTTTGGGCCTATGCGAGCATGCGCCAGCCGTGCTGGTAAACGACATTGCTATTGGGCGTGCCGCACCCAACCAGGTGGAAGCCATTTGCGCGGGCAACGGCTTCCATCCCACCGGCGTGGTTGCGGGCGACCTCCGCTCGCTTACCGCCAACTGCGGGCGTGGCCGGGCCACATCGTTGGAAGAATACGGCGACTACGCCGCGCTCCGCAAGGCGCTGACCATGACGCCCGAAGCGGTGGTGGCCGAAGTGAAAGCGGCGGGCCTGGTGGGGCGTGGCGGCGCGGCCTTCCCCACCGGCGTGAAGTGGGAGGGCGCGCTCAAGGCCGGCGGCCAGCCGAAGTACGCCATCTGCAACGCCGATGAGTCCGAGCCGGGCACGTTCAAAGACCGCGTGATCATGGAAGAAGACCCGCACCAGTTAATTGAGGGATTGGCGATTGCCGGCTACGCCATCGGCGCGCGCAAGGGCTACATCTACATTCGCGGTGAGTATCCGCAGGCCTTTAGCGTGATGACGGCGGCGGTGGAAGATGCGATGGCGGCGGGCGTGCTGGGCGAGTTTGAGATTGAATTACGGCTGGGCGCAGGCGCCTATATCTGCGGTGAGGAGACCGCGCTGTTTGAGTCCATCGAAGGCAAACGCGGCTTTCCACGCATCAAGCCGCCGTTCCCCACTACACATGGCCTGTTCGGCAAACCGACTGTCATCAACAACGTCGAAACCCTGTGCAACGTCGGCCTGATTCTCAAGAATGGCGCGGCTGAATATCGCCAGCTGGGCACTGAGAAATCGCCTGGCCCCAAGCTCTTCTGCGTTTCGGGCGATGTGGCGCGGCCCGGGCTGTATGAAGTGCCGTTCGGCGTCACCCTCCGGCACATGCTGGATGATCTGGCGGGCGGCGTCAGCGGCGGGACGCTGCGCGCGATTTTGTTCGGCGGCGCGGCGGGCGCGTTTGCGACGGAGAAAGATTTGGATGTGCGCTTGACGTTCGAGGATCTGCGCGCGGCCGGTTTGCCGCTCGGCTCAGGCGTCATTACCGTCTTCAACGACACGCGCGATATGCGCGATGTGGTTTATCGCCTGACGCGCTTCTTTGCGCACGAGAGCTGCGGCAAATGTTATCCGTGCCAGCTCGGCACACAGCGACAGCACGAAATCATGGGCCGTGTAGCGCACGGTGCGCCGTTGCCCGGCGACCACGAACGCCTGAGCGACATTGGCTGGACGATGACCGACGCCTCACTGTGCGGCCTCGGCCAGACCGCCGCCGGCGCGGTGCTGAGCGCGATGAAGCATTGGCCCGAGCTCTTTACGGCATAAGGGATTAAGCGAACCGCGAAGACGCGAAGGGCGCAAAGGAAACGCAAAGGAGGGAAAATGGAAATTGAAACAGTTGCGACGATTATCGTGGACACGGCCATACAGGTGCATCGGGCACTGGGGCCGGGCTACTCGAATCGGCATACCAAAAATGCATCGCTTACGAAATTCGGAAGCGTGGCCCGCGCGTGGAGACGGAGTTGATTCTTCCGTTGCGATATGACGGTCAATTGATTGACGCGGGCTATCGCATTGATATGCTGGTTGAAGATCTTGTGGTCATCGAAAACAAATGTGTTGAAAAAATCCTGCCAATCCATGAAGCGCAATTGCTCACTTATCTCAAGCTGAAAGATTGTCGTTTGGGCTTTCTGCTCAACTGGAATGTGAAACTGATGAAAGACGGCATCAAGCGAATGGTGTACAAACTTTAGTCACTTGGCGCAGCCCTTCGCGTTCTTTGCGTCTTCGCGGTTTATTTGAAAGCTTATGCCAGATATCACTCTTACCATAGACAACACCTCGGTCACCGTGCCCGCCGGCACTACCCTTCTCAAGGCGGCGGCGCAACTCGGCACGCAAGTTCCCACGATCTGCTATCACGACTACTGCACTGCCAATGGCCTGTGCCGGATGTGTGTGGTCGAGGTGGAAGGGCAACGGCTGTTGCAGCCCGCGTGCCTTATCCCGGTTGCTGAAGGCATGAAAGTGCAGACCCGCAACGCCCGCGTTGAGCGCAGCCGGCGCACTATTGTTGAGATGCTCAACTCAGCCGTGGATCTTTCCGAAGCGCCGGAGATTCAGGTGCAGATGAGCGATTACGCCGCCGACCCGCAACGCTTCCCCGAAGCCGAGCGCCGCGAGCATCCCGTGCTCGACGACAACCCGATGTACATCCGCGACTACAGCAAGTGCATCCTGTGCTGGCGCTGTGTGCAGGTGTGCGCCGACGACGCGCAATACACCTTCGCCCTCAGCTTCG
>JBQTJD010000386.1:0-15022 GCA_052387475.1 Anaerolineales bacterium
GCCAAAGAGATCGGCCAGATTTTTGGGCGCTACTTCGACGGCATCGCCATCCGCCAGTGCGATTGGCAGTACGGCAACCAATATGAAAACGAAGTCGCTAAACATTCGCGCGCGCCCGTGCTCAACATGCAGTGCGATGTCTATCACCCGTTTCAATGTTTGGCTGACTTGATGACGGTGATTGAGAAAAAGGGCCGCGACCTGCGCCGGAAGAAGATGGTGGTGTCGTGGGCCTATGCGGCGTCGTACAGCAAGCCCATCTCGGTGCCACAATCGCTCATTCTCCAATTCGCCCGCTTTGGCTGCGATGTCGTTCTCGCGCACCCGCCTGAGTTCAAGCTCATGCCTGAGATCATGGATATGGCGCGCGAGACGGCCCATCGGCACAAGGTCGGCTTCGACGTCGTGCACGATATGGACGAAGCGTTCAAGGATGCCGACATCGTCTATCCCAAATCGTGGGGGCCACTGGTGACTACGACGGCGGCGGATGAAGGCAAGGCGCTGATCGAGAAATACAAGTCGTGGATTACCGATCAGCGCCGGATGAACCTGGCGAAAGACGATGCTATCTACATGCACTGTCTGCCCGCCGACCGGGGGCTGGAAGTGACGGATGAAGTGATTGACGGCCCGAACTCGGTGGTGTACGACGAAGCCGAGAACCGCCTGCATGCACAGAAGGCGGTGATGGCCCTTACGATGAACTGAACAGGGCGACCACAAGAGTCGCCCCCTACAGCAAAATGTCATGCTGATTACCAACGCCACGCTTATCACTTGGGGCAGCCCAAACCAAATTCTCGACGGTCATGCGCTTTACATTGAAGGCGACCGCATCGTCGAGATGGGATCGAACGCCGCGCTGCAAGCGAAGTATCCACGAGCCGAGACGCTGGATGCGCGCGGGCAGTACGTCATGCCGGGCAACATCTGCGCGCACACGCACTTCTACGGTGCGTTTGCGCGCGGCATGGCCATCCCCGGCGACGCGCCCAAAGACTTCCCCGAAATCCTCGAACGATTGTGGTGGAAACTGGATAAGGCGCTGACGCTCGATGACGTGCGCTATTCGGCGCTGGTGTGTTTGATGGATGCGGTGAAGCACGGCACAACGACGCTCGTTGATCATCATGCCTCGCCGAACGCGATTGACGGCTCACTCGATGTGATTGCGGAAGCAGTTGAGCAGGCCGGTCTGCGGGCCGGGCTGTGCTACGAAGTCACCGACCGCGATGGTCCCGATAAGATGCGCGCGGGGATCGCGGAGAACGTGCGGTTTATCAAGGCTCAAGGCACAAGGGGTAGTCGCTTCGCTTACGCACAAGTGGCGGCGACGTTCGGGCTGCATGCATCGCTCACGTTGTCAGACAAGTCGCTGGAAGAATGCCGCACGGAGCGCGATGGCGGGTTTCATATCCATGTGGCCGAACACGAAGCGGATGAATACGACTCGCTGAAGAAAAGCAACGCGCGGGTCGTGGATCGGCTGCACAAGTTTGGGATACTCGGCCCGCGTTCCATCGCCGCACACTGCGTGCATATTGATCCGCGCGAAGCGGCGCTGCTGCGCGAGACGGGCACATGGGTGACGCATCAGCCGCGCTCGAACATGAACAATGCCGTGGGCGCGGCGGATATCGAAGGCCTGTTGCGCCTCGGTGTGAAAGTGTGCCTCGGCAACGACGGTTTTTCGAATGCGATGTGGGAGGAGTGGAAGGCCGCGTATCTCTATCACAAAGCCGCCCATCGCGACCCACGCCGCGCGGGCGGTTACACCATCACCGAGATGGCCGTAACGAACAACGCCGCGCTGGCCGGGGTCTTCTTCCCGCAGGCTCCGCTGGGCGTGCTGCAACCGGGCGCGTTCGCCGACCTTATCTTTGTCGATTATCACCCGACCACCCCGCTCACCGCCGGCAACCTGCCCTGGCACATCCTCTTTGGCTACGAGCCATCGGCCGTAACGATGACGATGTGCGGCTGCAAGGTGTTGATGAAGGATCGGAAACTGTTGTTTTTGGATGAGGCTAAGATCACGGCGCGGAGCCGCGAGTTGGCGACGAAGGTGTGGGGGCGGTTCTGACCTCACCCCGCGCAACATTAGTTGCGACGCCCTCTCCTGACCGCTTCGCTTACAAAGCAGGCGGATCAGGAGAGGGGATGAGGCAGCCCATGACAAGAAACACTCGAGGGAAGACAACGCATAAGATTGTGGAGGCGGCCCGCAAACAGCGGCGTTCGATGACACCGGCAGAGAGAACCTTATGGGAGGCGTTGCGTGATCGGCGGTTGGCTGGGCTTAAATTCAGACGGCTCCATCCGTACGGCCAATTCATATTGGATGCATTTTGCGTCGAGTATCAACTTGAAGTCGAAGTGGACGGTGAAGTTCACGATGACCCACAGGTCGCAGCCCACGACGCTGAGCGTACAAAGTACCTCCGGGAGCGCGGCGTCCGTGTTTTGCGGTTTGGCAATGACGAAGTGGAAAACGGATTGGATGAAGTGTTGCAAAGGATAAGGGAAGCGTGTCGCTGATGGCCTCACCTCCCCGGCCCCCCTCTCCTAACCGCGAACTGCGCGGTCAGGAGAGGGGGGAGCGCTGCCTAAGCTTTGAGTCACCTCCTATCGTGGAGGCGTTAGCAGCACGCGAGCAGCACGCCAAATCTCAGCGTGGCCTAAGCCCTGAGTCACCCCCTCTCCCGAACGCGCTTTTCCATTCGGGAGAGGGGGCCGGGGGGTGAGGTGTCCCTCTACGCCTCCCTCGCCGACCTCGAACGCGCCGGCGGCTCCGCCGCGCTGTGCACCATCATCCGCGCGCGTGGCAGCGTGCCGAGGCACGTGGGCAGCAAGATGCTGGTGCACGCCGATGGCCGCGTTGAGGGTACTCTCGGTGGGGGCGAGATGGAGAGCCGCGTCATCGCCCAGGCGCTGGCCGCGCTGCGCGACGGGCAAACGCGTACTGTGGCTTATGAGTTGATCAGTCCGAAAGACGGCGACCCAGGCGTGTGCGGCGGCGAAGTGGAGATTTTCGTGGAGCCGATCAAACCCAGCCCAACACTGCTCATCATCGGCGGCGGGCACGTGGGCCGCGCGCTCGTGCATCTCGGCCAGTGGCTGGGCTTCCGTGTCGTGTTGTCCGACGACCGCGCCGATTTCTGCAACCCCGAAGCCGCGCCCGGCGCGGGTGACTACTTCCCTGTCCCAATCGCCGAGTTGCCGCAGCGATTTGCATTCAACGCCGAGACCTACATCGTCATGCCCACGCGCGGCGTGCCGCTGGATGTGAACGGTTTGCCGTATCTGCTCGATCAGCCGCACGCCTACCTCGGCGTCATCGGCTCGCGGCGACGCTGGTTGACGGCGCGCAAACAGCTCGAAGACAAAGGGCGCCGGCGGAAAAGCCCGCCGCAGTGCGTGCGCCGATGAGGGTACAATCCAAGAGCATCAACTCGGAGTCTATCTCTCAATGATGATCGCACTCAACAACATTTATCCGCGGGCCAGCCGCCTCGATGGGCTGCCGGATGACAACGATCCGGGCACATGTTTCGAGCAAAAGCCGACAGGAGGGAAGCATGCCAACCATTCTCGTCATTGATGACGACATTGACACACTCAAACTGGTGGATTTGATGCTGAAGAAATCCGGCTACCGCGTGATGACGGCGCCCTCGGCGGCGCTGGGGATGGAGAAGATGAAGGCCGAGCGGCCAGATTGCATCATCCTCGACATCATGATGCCAGGCAAGACCGGAATCGAGTTGCTGAAAGAATTGAACCAGATCCGCAGCACACCGCCGGTCATTCTCTTCTCGGCCAAACGTCAAATTCCGGATGTGATTGAGGGGATGGAAGCCGGCGCGTTCCGTTATCTCGTGAAGACCGCAACCCGCGAGCAATTGGTAAAGGCGATTGAAGATGCCATCGCCGACCCGCGCTCTCGCCCCACTACGCGTGAGGAACGCCCGACCGGCGACGAACCGGAGTGGTGGCGGCGTGGCTAAGCGCCAGCCGGGCGGCGTGGCTAAACGCCAACCGTGGCAGGCGGTCTCGCGCGAGCTGGTGGATTGCGCGATGGGGCGTGCCCCTGCTGATCTTGTCATCCGCGACGGGCAGTGGGTGTGCGTGCAGTCGGGCGAGATCATTCCGCATACCGACGTCGCGGTGAAAGGTTCGCGTATCGCCTACGTCGGGCCGGATGCCGTTCACACGATTGGTGCAGATACACAAGTCATTGATGCCGCTGGCCGTTATCTCGTACCGGGCTTGCTCGATGGGCACATACATGTCGAGTCGGGCATGGTCACTGTCACCGAGTTCGTGCGAGCCGTCGTCCCGCGCGGCACCACCGGCCTGTTTGTGGATCCGCACGAGATTGCCAACGTGTTTGGCCTTGAGGGCGTGAAGTTGATGGTGGATGAGGCCGCGCTGCAGCCGATCAACGTCTGGGTGCAGATGCCGTCGTGTGTGCCCTCGGCACCGGGATTGGAGACGTCAGGCGCGCACATCGGGCCGGCGGAGGTGGCGGAGGCGATGACGTGGCCGGGCATCATCGGCCTGGGAGAGATGATGAACTTCCCCGGCGTCTTCCTCTCCGATGCGAAGATGCACGGCGAGATGGCCGAAACCATGAAGGCCAACAAAACCATCGGCGGACATTACGCCTCACCCGACCTCGGGCGGCCATTTCACGGCTATGTTGCCGGAGGCGCGCAGGACGATCACGAAGGCACGCGGGCCGAGGATGCCATCGCCCGCGTGCGGCAGGGGATGAAGGCCATGCTGCGGCTCGGCTCGGCGTGGTACGACGTGGCCGCGCAAGCCGCCGCCATCATCGAGCACGGCCTCGATCCACGACATTTCATCCTGTGCACCGATGACTCGCATTCCGGCACATTGCTCCACGACGGGCACATGGATCGGGTGCTGCGCCACGCCATCGCGTGCGGGCTGAAGCCAATCACCGCCGTTCAGATGATGACGCTCAACACTGCCGAGCACTTCGGCGTCAGCCGTGATGTGGGCCAGATCGCGCCGGGCCGCTACGCCGACATCGTCATCACTTCGGATTTGGCGGACTTCCGTGCGGAGGTGGTGATTGCGGCAGGTGAGGTGATAGTGGAGGGCGGAGCGTGGAAGGTAGAGCTGCCGAGTTTTGAATATCCGGCTGAGGTCAAACGCTCAGTGCACCTCGGCAAACCACTCGCAGCAGCCGACTTCAAGGTACCAATCTCCAATTCCCCAATTCCTTCCGTAAGAGCGAACGTCATCGGCGTCATCGAAAATCAAGCCCCGACCAAGCACTTAACTTTCAACCTGCCAATTTTCAACGGTGAAGTAAAACCTGACCCGGCCCAGGATGTATGCAAGGTCGCGCTTGTCGAACGACATGCCGGCACGGGCGGCGTGCAGGTCGGCTTTGTGCATGGCTTCGGATTCAACGTGCCGTGCGCGATTGCCTCCACCGTTGCGCACGACTCGCATCACATGCTCGTGGTTGGAACGGATGATGCGCACATGGCGCTGGCAGCGAACGAACTGGCGCAGCGCGGCGGCGGGATGCTGGTGGCACGAGATGGAAAGATGGCTGCCTGTATCGAACTACCCATCGCTGGGCTGATGTCAGGCGAGCGCGCAGAGGTCGTGGCGGAAAAAGCTGAAGCCGTGCTGGCCGAGTATCGCGCCTGTGGCTGCACGCTCAACAACGCCAATATGCAGCTGAGTTTGCTAGCGCTCGTCGTCATCCCCGAGTTGCGGATTTCGGATTTGGGGCTGGTGGATGTGACGCAGTTCAAATTGATTGAGGTGTTAGTACAATCCAGTTGATTTCGCGCAAAGACGCCAAGCCGCTAAGGGTAAGCGAGGCGACGCTTTGCGCATTTGCGTCTTGGCGCGAGACTTTTATGTGGCATCACTACTACACCGTTGCTTCGTTGGATGAAGCGCTTCAACTTCTGGCTCAGCAGCGCGAGAAAGCCCGCCTCGTCGCCGGCGCGACGGATTTGTTAATTGAGGTGGAACGCGGCGTACGCCAGGGGATCGAGTCACTGATTGATTTGACGCGCGTGCCGGGGCTGGACACGATCACGCTGGATGATGCGGGCTGGCTGCACCTCGGGCCGCTGGCGACTCACAACGCGGTGGCCGCCTCCGAGTTGATGCAGAGCCACGCGCTGCCGCTGGCGCAGGCGTGCTGGGAGGTGGGCGCGCCGCAGATCCGCAACCGCGCCACGGTGGCGGGCAACGTCATCACCGCCTCACCCGCCAATGACACCATCACCCCACTGGTGGCGCTCGATACTGTAGTCACACTGACCTCCGCGCACGGTCAGCACAGCCTGCCGTTGCATGAGTTTTATACCGGCGTGCGCCGCACCGTGATGCAGCCGGATGAAGTGCTGACCGACATCGCCTTCCCCGCCCTCAAGCCGAACGAGCGCGGCATGTTCATCAAGCTCGCACTGCGCCGCGCGCAGGCCATCTCGGTCGTCAACGCCGCCGTCATCGTCGAGTTTGATTTTAGTCGTGGGTTGTCTCTGGCTGAGCATCCGGTGAAGCGCGCGCGGATCGCGCTCGGCTCCGTCGCCCCTACCATCATTGGCTGCCCGGAGGCGGAGGCCGAACTCGCCGGCCAGCCACTCACCGCTGAAGCCATCGCGCGCGCCGGTGAACTAGCGCAGACCGTCGCAAAGCCTATCAGTGATGTGCGCGGCTCGGCGGAGTATCGGCGCGAGATGGTGAAAGTGCTGGTGATGCGGGCCTTGCGCGCAATCGTGGCGGGCAACGAACGCGGCGCGCTGCCGGAGAGGCCGGTGCTGCTAAACAGTCAACAGTCATCAGTGAACGGTTATCAGTTATCAGTTATTCATAGCGGCGATGACGCAATTGTGACGACGATCAATGGCCGCGAATACACCCTCACCGGTGCGGACGACAAAACGTTGTTGCGGGCATTGCGCGAGGACGCGGGCCTGATTGGCACGAAGGAGGGCTGCGCGGAGGGTGAGTGCGGCGCGTGCACGGTCTTCCTCGATAGCGCGGCGGTGATGGCGTGCATGGTCCCCGCCCCGCGCGCGCACGGCGCAGAGATTGTGACAGTTGAAGGGTTGTCGGGTCTCGATAAGGATGACTCTCATCCTTCATCCTTCATCCTTCATCCTTTGCAGCAGGCTTTCATTGATGAAGCCGCGGTGCAATGCGGCTACTGCACACCCGGCTTCCTCATGTCCGGGGCCAAGCTGCTCGAAGAGCGCCCGCACCCGAGCCGAGGTGAAATCGAGCAGGCCATCACCGGCAACCTATGTCGTTGCACGGGGTATTACAAAATTCTGGTGGCGATGGAGAAGGCAGGGCGTCAACAAATGGGCAACGAATAAGCGAATGGGCCTGGCAATGTAAATGTATTCGTTCACCAGTCGTGCATTCGCGCTCAAGGCGACATTAACCAAGTTGACCCACCGCGCCATGCACCTACAGTCAAATCGCAATTGACAGCCCGCGCGCAATGGCCGATAATGGCGGCATATCCCCCAGTAGTAGCTTCGGCGAACCTGGTGCGAAGCCGCCGCAAGGCGGCTTCTGTGTTTACACTGCATGAAAGTCAACGTATACGTCGATGGCTTCAATCTGTATTACGGCGCGGTGAAGGGCACGCCTTACCGATGGCTGAACATTGCTGCCCTTTGTCGTTGGCTTTTGCCGAATGACTATGTGCATCAGATCAAGTATTTCATCGCCCTGGTGCACCCACGCCCGCATGACCCTGACCAGCGCGTTCGACAACAGACGTACCTGCGTGCGCTGGAAACCATTCCAAACCTGTCCATCATTTATGGCTTCTTTCTCGTCCATGAGGTCATGATGCCCCTGGCCGCCCCGGCTACCGGATATGCCAAAGTGATCAAGACCGAAGAGAAAGGCTCCGATGTCAATTTGGCGACTCATCTGCTCATGGATGGTATTCGCAGTGATTACGAAATGGCGGTCATCATTTCAAATGACTCCGATTTGTTGCTGCCTATCCAATACGTGACCAGTACATTAAAAAAACCGGTCGGCCTTTTGAACCCTCAGAAACATCCCAGCCAGACTCTGTTACCGCACGTGCGCTTCGTCAAGCAAATCCGCACCGGGGTTCTCGCCAAGAGCCAATTCCCGCCTAACTTGACCGACAAGACCGGCACGTTCTCGAAACCTGCAACATGGTGAAGCATCATGCCCTCCATCGGCCACTCCCTCCCCCGCATTGACGCGCTCGGCAAAGTCACCGGCTCTACCCAATATCCCGGCGACATTGATCTGCCCGGGCAACTGTGGATGAAGATCCTGTTCGCGGAGCGGCCACACGCGCGCATCCGACGCATGGATACGTCGAAGGCCGAAGCACACCCGGGCGTCGTGGCCGTGTACACCGCGAAGGATGTGCCGCACAACGAGTACGGGTTAATCATGCCTGACCAGCCAGTGCTATGCGGCCTCGGCTCGGCGAAAGAGGGTGCGGACATTGTGCGTTTCGTCGGCGATCAAGTGGCGCTGGTGGTGGCGGAGACTGAGAAGGCGGCGGCAGAAGCGCGCGCGTTGATCGAGATTGAATTCGCGGAGTTGCCCGTCCTCACCGACCCGCGCGAAGCCATGCAGCCGGACGCCGTACAAATCCTGCCCGGTGTCGAGCGCAACATCCTTAAGCACAATCGCATCCGCAAAGGCGATGTGGCCGCGGCGTGGGCCGAGTGTGATGTGATTGTTGAAGGTGAGTATCACACGCCATATCAGGAACACGCTTATTTGCAACCGGAGGCCGGCCTCAGCTACATTGACGACAAAGGCCGTGTGACGGTGATGGTCGCGGGGCAATGGACGCACGAAGATCAGGAGCAAATCGCCCACGCGCTCGGCCTGCCGCGCGAGCAAGTGCGCGTGATCTACCCGGCTATCGGCGGGGCGTTCGGCGGACGCGAGGATATGTCGGTACAGATCGTGCTCGCGCTGGCCTCGTGGAAGCTGCGGCGACCGGTGAAAATCATTTGGTCACGCGAAGAGTCGATGATCGGCCACCACAAGCGCCACCCGTATTTCATCAAAACCAAATGGGGGGCGAAGCGCGATGGCACGCTCGTCGCCGCCGAGTGCGAGTTGATCTCGGACGCCGGGCCGTACGCGTACACCTCTACGAAAGTGTTGGGCAACGCCACGCTGATGGTGACCGGCCCGTACGACATCCCGCACGTCAGCGTGGATGCGTATACGGTGCTGACCAACAACATCGTCACCGGTGCGTTCCGGGGCTTCGGCGGGCCGCAAGGCGCGTTCGCCGCCGAGATGCAGATGGACAAGCTCGCGGAGCAACTCGGCCTCGATCCAGTTGAGATGCGAATGCGCAACATCATGACCGACGACACTGTGTACTCCGTCGGCACGAAGTTCCCTAAAGGCGTCACCATTGGTAAAGTCGTCGAACGCTGCGCGGAAGAAGCCGGCTGGCGCAAAGACGCTGACGGTTGGAGACGACCTACCCCTCGTCACCCGTCCCCCGTCACTCGTCACGGTTTCGGCTTCGCCTGCGCGTTCAAAAACATCGGCTTCTCGTTTGGCTTCCCCGAACGCTGTCACGCGACGATCGAATTGCGCGGTGCAGATGAGATCGAAGAAGCGATTGTGTATCACGCCGGCGCCGATGTCGGCCAGGGCGCGCACACCGTTTTCGTGCAGATGGCGGCCGAGGCCATAGGCTTGCCCGTCGAGCGGGTGCGGCTGGTCACCAGCGATACGGCTTCCAGCGGGGATTCGGGTTCCGCCTCCGCCTCACGGCTCACCTTCATGTCCGGCAACGCCATCCGGGGCGCGGCGGAACTCGCGCTGAAAAAGTGGAAGGATGAGGAGCGACCCGCCATCGCCGAATACTAATCCGTGCCGCCCGCGACCACCGCCCTCGACGAGCACACCGGCCACTCGCTGCCGAACTTCGCGTACGGCTACGTAGCCGAAGCAGTTGAAGTCGAAGTGGATATGGAGACCGGACAGGTGCGTATCGTCGAAGTGATCTGCGCCGACGACGTGGGCAAGGCCATCAACCCGCAGCAAATCGAGGGGCAAGTGGAGGGCGCAGTGGTGCAGGCTGCCGGCTATGCGCTGATGGAGAATTTCGTGATGCGCGATGGACGCGTGCTCACGCCGTATTTGTCGAATTACCTCATCCCCACCGTGCTCGACGTCCCTGAGCGCGTGAAGACCATCATCCTCGAGTACGGGGATAGTGTCGGGCCGTGGGGTGTGCGCGGAATGAGCGAGATGCCCTACCTCCCCCTCACCCCCGCCATCGCCGCCGCCATTCACGATGCCACCGGTGTGTGGATTGACGACTTCCCGTACACGCCAGAGCGGGTGTTGAAAGCGATAAAAACAGGAGGAAATAATTAGGGTGAAGCACAGACAAGCTATTATTCACTCATTCGCACGATGGGCCGCCGCGTCAGCTACGCGACAAGGATGCCCTGTACGAGGGAAAGAACTTTATGAATATCTCGATGCAGTTCCTCTGAACGAGACACTGGTGGGAGATTGTTCGATAACCGCCGAGGAGTTTTCGGTCTGGCATCGTCGTGCTGTTGAGGATCTCGCAGTGCGACCCAAATATAGACCCATTGGAATTGGTTGGGCCGCCAAGCTGATAAATCTCTTACTCAAAGTAAGAGCCTACCTTGGGTCAGAGGGCCGACCCGGGTTAAGCGAGTATCTTCATCCTCCGATTGACAATTCGCTGATTCAAACAATTAGGACCAAGTATCTGCGTCAACATCATGAAGGAAAAGCAAACGAAACTATTCGTAAGAAGATAAGTAAATTTCACACAATTGTCGGGATACAAACTTATGACACCTATGCCGAGATCATTGATGTCTTCGGGAGATCTCTGTTCGAGAAGAGTGCCTGTTGTGCGAAGTTGAGTATCTTTGGCCGGGTTGACCAATGCATCTCTCCGACACCCTCATCCTCATCCGTGGGGGCGGCGACCTTGCCAGCGGCGTCGCGCACCGGCTGCACGTGGCGGGCTTCACGGTGATGATCCTCGAACTGCCCCAGCCGCTGTGCGTGCGGCGCGCCGTATCGTTCGCCGAAGCCGTGTACACGGGCCACGTCACCGTCGAAGGCGTCAGTGCGCGGCTCGCCTCAGATGGAATGTCGGGCATGGCGTATGCGGTGACGGGCGAAATCCCGGTCGTGGTGGACGAACTCGGTGTCACGATCTCACAACTGACGCCGCCCATCGTGGTGGATGCGCGCCTCGCCAAAGCCAATCTCGACGCAGGTATCACGCACGCCAAACTCGTCATCGGCCTTGGGCCGGGCTTTATGGCGGGGGTGGATTGTCACGCTGTGGTGGAAACAAATCGCGGCCACAACCTCGGGCGCGTGTACTGGCAGGGCAGCGCGGAGGCCGATACCGGCGTGCCCGAGCCGGTGCAGGGCCTCGCCGGGCAGCGCGTGCTGCGCGCGCCACGCGCTGGACTCTTCAGAGCGAGACGGGCGATTGGAGACTCGGTGAAGGCCGGTGAGGTCGTTGCCACCGTGCACGGCGAGCCGCTGCTCGCGCAATTCGATGGCGTGCTGCGCGGCATCCTGCACGATGGGCTAAGCGTGCCTGCCGGGATGAAGGTCGGCGACCTCGACCCGCGCGGCGGGCGCGAGCGCTGTTTCACCATCAGCGACACAGCGCGCGCGGTCGGCGGTGGTGTGCTGGAGGCCGTATTCGCCGGGATGCGTTACTGGCGTAAAGAGTTGCCGCTGGCGATTCGCGATCGCGGCCTGCCCTAAAATTGAACCGCGAAGACGCGAAGCGCGCCAAGAAAGCGCCAGGCTATTTGTTTTTTTCTTCGCGTTCTTTGCGTCTTTGCGGTTAGCTTTCAACGTGAAACTTACAGACGCTTTGCATTTGACCGACACCGACCTCATTTCCTTTGTGGGCGGCGGCGGCAAAACCACGGCCATGTTCCGGCTGGCGAGCGAGATCGTGGCGGCAGGTGGGCGGGTGATCACGACGACGACCACGCGCATCTTCGCCGCACAGATCAAACTCGCACCCACACATTTATTTGAGCACGACGCCTCGCGCGAACGGATTGCCGAAGCGCTCGGCGCTCACCGGCACGTCCTCATCATCGGCGCGGCGGAATACGAGAGCGGCAAAGCGAACGGGGTGCATCCGGAGTTTGTGCGCGAGTTGCGGTCACGGTTTCCACGTGTGCCGATCCTCAATGAGGCCGATGGCTCGCGCATGCGGCCCTTCAAAGCACCCGCCGAGCACGAGCCGATGATTCCCTGGGAGACTACGCTGGTCGTGCCCGTCGTCGGCGCGGATGTCTTCGGCCAGCCGCTGGACGGCAAACATGTGCACCGGCCTGAACGGGTGGCAGCGTTGACCGGCGTGCCGTTGGGCGCCATCATCACGCCGGAGATCGTCGCCCGCGCGCTCACCCATCCGCAAGGCGGCGTGAAGAATGTACCCGCCAGCGCGCGCGTGAGTGTGTTGATCAACAAAGTGGACGCGCTCACCGATTGGACGCCTGTCCGCGAGACGGCTGCGCTGCTGTTGAAACATCCGCGCATCGAGGCGGTGCTGCTGGGCGCGGTACGAAGCGATGAGCCGGTGCGCGAAATCCAGACCTTGGGGGTCTCAGAGCAATCCGTATGACCAACTTCCTCGGCTATCGCTGTTCGCTCTGCGGTGCGGAGTATGCACCGGACGAAGTTCAATACACTTGCCTCAAAGACGGCGGCAATCTCGATATTGTCCTTGACTACCCCGTCATCAACCGCACCACATCGCCAAAATCCATCACCGAGTCGCGCGACCACTCACTGTGGCGCTACTTCCCGCTACTGCCCGTGCGCGATCCCGGCTTGACGGGCACGCCGCTGCGCGCTGCCGGATGGACGCCGCTATATCGCGCCGAGCGCCTCGCCGCCGATCTCGGATTGAAAACACTGTACGTGAAAGATGATGGGCGCAATCCCACCGCCTCGTTCAAAGATCGCGCAAGTGCCGTCGTCGTCGCGCGCGCACTGGAGTTGGGCGTCGAACGCGTCGTCACCGCCTCCACCGGCAACGCAGGCGCGGCGCTGGCGGGCATGGCCGCTGCCGCCGGCCTCCCGGCCACCATCCTCGCGCCCGAGACCGCCCCACCCGCGAAGGTGGCGCAACTGCTGATGTTTGGTGCACAGGTGTTATTGGTCATTGGTAATTATGATCAGGCCTTTGACTTGACCCTTGAGGCGTCAAAAGAGTTTGGATGGTATTGCCGCAACACCGGATATAACCCGTTCACGGTGGAAGGCAAGAAGACGGCAGCGTTCGAGATCAGTGAACAGTTGGCAGTGAACAGTGGAAAGTGGTCTGTCCCCGACCATATTTTCGTCTCAGTCGGTGATGGCAACATCATCACCGGGTTGTGGAAAGGTTTCCGCGATTTACACGCGCTAGGCTGGATCGAGCGGATGCCGAAGTTGATGGGCGTGCAAGCGGAAGGCTCAGCGGCCTGCGCGAACGCCTGGCGCGCGAACACCGAGACGATCACGCCCGTTGCCGCGAACACACTGGCCGACAGCATCTCCGTAGATTTGCCGCGCGATGGCGTACGGGCGGTGCGGGCGGTGCGCGAGACGGACGGCGCGTACGTGGTCGTGAGCGATGACGACATCCTGGCTGCCATGCGCCACCTCGCGCGCGGGGCTGCCGTGTTCGCGGAGCCGGCCGGCGCAACCGCATACGCCGGGCTGGTGAGAGCCGTGCGCGATGGAGTAATTGACCCGGATGCGACCACACTTGTAATGAACACGGGCAACGGCCTCAAGGATGTGAAGAGCGCGATGCGCGCCGCCGGTGAAGCCATTCGCATTGAGCCGAGTCTCGAAGATTTGAAACGCTGCCTTCCCCGTCAACGAATGTCAAACGAATAAACGAATGGCAGCCAATGCCAGCGCCCATTCGTTTATTCGTTCCCTAGACCCAATACCAATATGCCTACCCTCCTCGTCAAAAACGCACACATTCTCGTCACGATGGACGCACAGCGCCGAGAGATTGCGGGCGGCGGGTTGTTCGCGCGCGACGGCTTCATCGAGCAAGTCGGCCCGACCGCCGATTTGCCGCCCACCGCCGATGAAGTGCTCGATTTGCGCGATCACGTTGTGTTGCCCGGCCTGATCAACACTCATCACCACCTCTATCAAACCCTCACCCGCGCTGTGCCAGCCGCGCAGGACGCGGATTTATTTCATTGGCTCGTCACACTTTATCCCATCTGGGCGCGGCTGACGCCGGAGGCCGTGTTCGTCTCGACCCTAACAGGTCTCGCCGAACTTGCGCTCTCCGGCTGTACGACGGCGTCCGATCATCTGTACATCTTCCCCAATGGCTGCCGGCTCGATGACGAGATCGAAGCCGCGCGGCAAATCGGCGTGCGCTTTCACGCCTCGCGCGGCAGCATGTCGCTCGGTGAAAGCGCGGGTGGGTTACCACCCGATCGGTGCGTCGAGGACGAGGCCTTCATCCTCAAAGACTCACAGTGGTTGATCGAGCAGTATCACGATCCCAGGCCCGGCGCGTTGTTGCGGATCGTGCTGGCCCCGTGCTCACCGTTCTCGGTTACGGGAACCCTCATGCGCGAGTCGGCCCGCCTGGCGCGACAGTACGGCGTCTCACTCCACACCCATCTCGCCGAGACGCTGGATGAGGATCAGTTTTGCCTCGACAAGTTTGGCCACAAACCGGTGGCGTACATGGACACGGTGGATTGGCTCGGAAACGAAGTTTGGTTCGCGCACTCGGTGCATGTGAATGACGCCGAGATCGGCGTGTACGCGCGCACCGGTTGCGGCGTCGCCCACTGCCCAACCAGCAATATGCGGCTGGCCTCCGGCATCGCGCCGGTGCAGCGGATGCGGGCGGCGGGCGTGAAGGTCGGCCTGGGGGTGGATGGCTCCGCCAGCAACGACGGCTCACATCTGCTGGCCGAGGCGC
>JBQTJD010000387.1:0-8987 GCA_052387475.1 Anaerolineales bacterium
GTCGCGATCCCGATCCCCAACAAAGACGCGCCGCCGCGCGTCTCTACAAGGCGACGGCGTTGCTCCTCACGCAGCAAGGGGTAATTGGATATTTGTAACGCGCGCGATAGGGCTTTGTCGTAATCGCCGCTGTCGTAGGTGAAGCCGGCGGCGGTGCGATGCGGAAACACATCCGGCGGGATGAAATTTTTACGGCGCACCTCGGTCGGGTCGAGGTTGAGTTCGGCGGCCACCGCGTCCATCAACCGCTCGATGTAGTACGCGGCCTCGGGCCGGCCCGCGCCGCGATAGGCCGCGACGGGCGTGGTGTTGGTGAAGACGCATTTGATTTCCAGATCAACGTTACGGATGTGATAGACGCCGACCGCCATCTTGCCGGTGAGCTCGCCGATAGTGGTGACGCGCGGGTACGCGCCGAGGTCTTGTAGCACGCGCACCCGCAATGCCGTGACCGCGCCATCGGCTTGCACGGCGGCCTCGACTTCGGCGCTTTGCGCGCGTCCATGGGTGGTGGCGAGCATGTGCTCACTGCGCGTCTCCGTCCAGCGCACTGGGCATTTCAACCGCAACGCCAGCGCGGCCAGCACCGCATCCTCGGCGAATAAACCGATCTTCAAACCAAATCCGCCGCCCACTTCGGGCGCGACGACGCGCACGGTGTTTTCCGGCAGCTTAAGAATCTTCGCCAGTTCGGTGCGCACGCCGTGCGCCGATTGGGTGCTCGTCCACAGCGCCAGGCCACCCGTGAATGGATCGGGCGCGGCCAGTGTGGCGCGCGGCTCCATCGGCACACCGGCCAGACGCTGATTGATCATGTTCAACTTCACCACATGATGCGCTTCGGTGAACGCCTTCTCTGGCTCACCACGCTTGCGCGCCCATACATGGCCGACGTTGTCCGAAAGGTCAGCAAACAATTTCGGCGCGTTCGCCGCAACCGCAGACGGAAGATCGCCTGCAACGGGCAACGGCTCCCACTCCACACTCACCGCCAGCGCGGCATCGGCGGCGGCTTGCGCGGAATCGGCCACCACGCAGGCGACGGGCTCCCCCGCGTAGCGCACGCGCTCCACCGAGAGTGGATAGTGCGTGTGCGTATCGTCTTTGCCCGCATCCTCCATCGGCATGGGGTTGTAGGCTGCGCGCAAGTCGGCGCCGGTGAGAACCGCGACCACGCCGGGGAGTCCTCGAGCGGCAGATGAGTCAATGTTGCGAATGAGAGCATGTGCGTATGGGCTGCGGACGAAGGCGACAAACTTCATTCCGGGCAGAGTGAGGTCGCCCGTGTACTGCGCGCTGCCGGTGATGAGGCGCGGGTCTTCCTTGCGTTTGACGCGCGCGCCCATGAGGGCGGAAAAGGCCATTGTGCGATTTCTCCTGTGAATTGGCTTGCAAAAACTTTACCACAAAGATCACGAAGGAATACCCAGACCGCTTTGTGATCTTGGTGTACTTTGTGGTTCGGGTTTTTTGATGATGTTGACAGCGAACGGCGCGGTCTATACTTGTGGCCGGATGGCGGCCAGATGCTCCAACTCGTGCCCGGCGATGATGTAGGCGAGGGCGCGCACGCTGACCGGGTTGTCGCTGGCCAAGCCGCGCCGTGCCCACGCGGTCTCGTCAAAACTTTGGAACAATGTCACCGTCGCCTGGCGAACCGTTTCGAATTCACCCACCAGAGCGGCCCAGGGTTGTTGATCAAAAGCAGCAGCACGGATGTAATCGAGCGGCTCAAAGCCTGCCAGCGGTTTCGCGTCGCCGCGCGCAAAGCGTAGGGCGCGATAGGCGAAGACGCGTTCGCTATCCGTCAGGTGGCCGAGACTCTCTTTGGCATTCCACTCACCTGGCGTGGGCCGCGCGTCCGCCTGCGCCTCCGTGAGCGCGCGGAATAGCGCGAGCGCCTCCGCCAGTTGTCGTTGCAGGGTGACGATCACATCACCCTCGGGCACCAGACGGATGTAGCGGTCGTAGTAGGCCAAATGCTCATCGGGTTGTGGGCGATGTTCACGAAAATGGGTCATTGGTTTCCTCCATCGCAAACGCTCATCCCTCACTGCGCATCAAGTTGGGGATGACGAAGAAGAGCGGGATTACCGCCACAAGCGTGAGCGCAACGTAAACTGAGACGAAGGCCAGCGCTGCCGCCAGCCCATATATGGACACGCCCAGCAAACTGCGCCGCCACTCACGCTGGCGGTCACTCAGCGGCACACTGGACGGTATTAAATCACTTTTAAAGAAGACGTATTGTCCCATGAGGGAGAAACTCAACCCAGCCAGGCACAGCACCAACCCATACAGCGCCACCACCACCGGCTGCGTGGGGTAATCGCCGAGGAAGGCGGTGGTGAAGGGCACGACGGTGAGCCAGAAGAGCAGCAGGTTGTTGAGCCACAGCAATTTCCAATTGGAGTGTGTAATACGCGAGAAGAAGTGATGGTGGTTAACCCAGAAGATGGCGACGGTGAAGAAGCTGATGGCGAAGCTGACAAACTTGGGCGCGACGGCGGGCAGTGCGGCCAGCACGCCGGCGATGGAAAGGTCATCCAACTCCGGCACGCGCACCTCGAAGATGAGGAGCGTGACGATGATGGCGATGACGCCGTCGCTGAAGGCCTCGAGGCGGCCAGTGCCTTCGACGCGTTGTGGATTGAAGACGGTGTTCATTGGCGAATTCCAATTGCGGGGTCAAGAGAATTTCCAACGCGTCGCGGTGGCCGTAAATTCTGAAGCCGCCTCAATAAACCCAAACGCGACCTGTGGGCGGACGGCATACACATTCGACTCAGGTGGAAACGACTCGTGGTACTTTGCCTGGTATATTTCGACCAAGTGAGCCAGCCGCGATGGTTCCTCGACGAGCCTGACGCTCCCCTCAACGATAACCGCTTCTGCGGCATCTTCCGTGCAGACCACGCAGTGTGGCTGTTCCGACAGATTGCGCGCTTTCCGGCTTAAGCGACCGGTGCTGAAGTAGAACATGCTCTCCAACCACACCCCCCACACCGCCACACAATGTGGGCGACCGTTAGGCCGCGTGGTCGTCAGCCAGTAACGCGGCGCGCGGTTGAGGCGCTCAAGGGCCCAACGCCACGGCAACAATCCCTTGCCTTCATCGGCTGTGAGGAGGCCGTACTCTGACATTTCAGGGCGACTACTGGTTGGAAATAATTGGAGATGGAGCGTGTCTTCAACATGGCCGGTGCCTTCGACGCTTTGTGGATTGGAGTCGGTGTTCATTGCCAAAAGTGTAGCGCACGCCCGAAGCGTGCGCTACTCGATCAACTGTCGCGACGTTAGTTGCGCCGCATCCCCAACTGCTGCATCTCCCACTGCAACGCCTCAGGGTAACCGTCTCTCAGCGAACGCGGCTCCCAACCCAACTCGCGTTTGGCTTTGGCGTTGTCGCCGATGTAGGTTACGCCCGCACTCACCCGCAGATACTCGCTGCTGTAATTATCGGGCACGGGGACGAGGCGTTCGATCACCCCCATCATCCTGCTCATCGCCCTGAGCATCCACGGCGGGGCGGTCATGCTCGGCGCGGGGATGCCGGTGATTTGCTCGGCGAGCCGCGCGCTTTCGATGAACGTATGCGCTGGCCCGCAGACGTAGTAGTTCTCGCCGGGCTTGCCCTTCTCCATCGCCAGGATGTGCCCGCGCGCGATGTCGTCCACATGCCCCCAGGAATACGCGGTCTGTTGCGGCATCATCGGCAACTGGCGTTGGAGGTAATTGACCAGGGTATCGTGCACGGCGCTTGTATCGCCAGGGCCGTAAATCAAGCCGGGCTGGACGATGACGAGCGGCAGGCCGTCGCGGATGAACTGCTCGGCGACCTTGTGCGCGGCGGCCTTGGTGCGGTCGTATTCGCTCAGGTGCGTGCCGGTGAAACGATACGACTCATCCACCAGTTTGCCGTGCGTGCTTGAGTTGACGGCCAGCGTGCTGGTGTACACGCCCTTCGGGATCTTCAACTCCTTCATCAATTGCAGCACGTGGCGCGTGCCGTCAATGTTGATGGCGGCGCCGGGCGTTTTATCCTTCACGCCGATCTTGTACCAGCCAGCGATGTGGAAAACGCCGTCCACGCCCGTCATCGGCGCGCGCATGGAGTCTTTGTCGGTGACGTCACCCTGCGCCAGTTGCACGCCGGTTGAGGCGAGGTCTTTGGCCTTTTCGGGATTGCGCACGAGGGCGATGACATCGTGCCCGGCCTCGCGTAGTTGGCGCGCCACGCGCCCGCCGAGGAAGCCGGTCGCGCCGGTGAGGAAGTAGTTCATTATGAGAGCTCCTTTTCTGCCTGGGTTTTGAAGGCCCGTAGCCCCACCAGCATGTAGCCATGCCACAGAAACTTGACCACGGGTCTAAGCAACAGCGCCGCCAGAGGCGAACGCCCATGAAATGTGTATACCCATTCGATACTAGTCGTCTGATCGTTTGCTTCTTGAAATTGCCATTGACCCACAGCATAAGCGACTAGAGCCCGAAACAGTGGGTGCGTGAAACCACTGACCCGATACGCGAAACTCTGCGGGGCCTCACAGGCGGTCACTTCTTCCTCCGCCGTGCTCCTATCCGCCAAATGTACCTTGCGCCGCGAGCCGGCTTGATTCCACGGGCCAGTTTGCCCTTCGGTGCGAACCACACCGGGTAACGGGCCGTAGCCCAACAGAATCTTGGGAAGCTCCACCGGGATAAACCAGTCGAATAATAGAACGCGCGGCACGGCAACGGTCATCGTCACGGTCGTAGCAACGGCGGTCGTCATGCTCGGCTTACCTCCACAACGCGCGGTCGACCGCTTCAGCGCGGTGCTTGGGGTTTACGCGCAAAGTTCCGGCGATGATAATCATTGGTCAATTCATTTCCAGCCCATGCAACAACGCGGTCAGCATCTGCCGAAACTCGCGGTCAAAGTTGAGGTCGAAGAGGTGCATCTCCGGCTCAACAAACACTTCCTGCACCACCGGCGCCGGGTCGCTGAGGTGCCACAGACCGACGACGATGGCCTGGCACTGCAACAGCAGATGCGCGCCACCGCCCGCCGCCAGAAAGGGCAGGCAGCGTTCGAGCTGTGCACCGGTCTGCGCCAGCCGCGCCATCAATATCCGCTTGAAGCGTAGCGCCGACTCGAAGGCGATGTTTTGCTCCAGCACGGTGGCGAGGATGGCGAGCAGCCGGATAAACGCCGCGCGTTCCTTCAGCGAATCCGCCATGATTTTGACAACCTGTTCAATGGAGGCCGGAGCCTTGAGCCGCGCCAGCCGGGCATCCACCGTCTCGAACCACTCGCCGAGTTGCTGTTCAGTCAGCGCGAGAAACAGTTCTTCTTTCGTGGGAAAGTACAGAAAGACCGTGCCCTTCGCCAGCCTGGCCTTGCGCGCCACGGCGGCGATGGTCACCGCCTCGTAGGCCGTGGCCGCAAACATGCGCCCGGCTGTCTCCAAAATGGCCTGGCGCCGTTCTTCTTTTTGCTCATCCCGAATTGCCCGCTTCATAGTGACCTGCGGTCATTTATAAGTGACCTTGGGTCAGTTTGTCAAGGAGGAGTTTTGATGTCATATGCGGCGGCGAACTCGTTCGCGCAATAGGTGATAAGACGACGTCGCTCAGCGGGTCTGGGCTAAGCCGAGCAAGCGGGTACAATCCAGCCCGCTATGGAACCCTCCTCGGCTGAAACTTCGCTGGGCGCGGAGGCAAGCGGTATCGCGCGCGGCGCGACGATCATCGCCCTCGGCAACGTCGCCAGCCGTGGCCTGGGCTTTGTGCGTGAGTTTACCAAAGCCCGGCTGTTCGGCACCGGCCCGGCGGTGGATGCGCTCAACCTCGCTATCACCATCCCCCTGCAAATTTACGACCTCGTCACCGGCGGGCTGGTCAACTCCGCGCTGGTGCCAGCCTTCAGCGAATACACGACCGAAGCGCGCCGCGCGGAGTTGTGGCGGCTGGCGAGCGTGCTGCTCACGCTGGCGGCGCTGATCCTCTCCGCGCTGGTGCTGGCCCTCGTCGTCTTCGCACCGCAAGTTGTGGGTATGTTTGTATGGATTGATGCCTTGACTAAGGGTCAGGCGCTGACGGGTGGTGAGGCGCGTCCCGAAGCAGCGGCGCTGGCGGTGCAGTTGCTGCGCGTGACGTTGCCAGCGGTCGCCTTTCTCAGCCTGAGCGGCATCCTCACCGCGCTGCTCTATTCACTCAAACGCTTTCGCTTGCCGGCCTTCACCGCCGCCGTCTTCAACGCCAGTATGGTGGTCGCGTCGGTATTGCTTGCGGCGCAATACGGTGTGACGGCGATGGCGCTCGGCTTGCTCATCGGCGCGGCGTTGCAAGTGTTGTTGCAATTGCCGGATTTGCGCGATGGGCTGGCGCCGGCGGAGCGAAGCTCCGCTGGAGAAACGCACAGCATTTCTCCCACGCCAGCAAAGCTGGCGCGGCTGCGTCCCGCGCTCGACTTCGCGCATCCGGGCTTGCGTCGCATCTTGCGCGCATACGTCCCCATCCTCGGCAGCCTCGTCATCGCGCAGGCCTCGGTGTGGTTTGGGTTGAGCGTGGCCTTTGGCTTCCCGAACGGGCTGAGTTGGATGGGCTACGCGACAAACTTGTATCAGTTCCCATTGGGATTGGTGGGCGTGGCGGTATCGGCGGCGACCCTGCCGACGCTGGCCGCGCAGGCCACGGGCAGCCTCAGCGGCGAGTACAAAGCCACGCTCGTGCAGGGCCTCAATCTCGTGCTCGGGCTGATGATCCCGGCGACGGTCGGCATGTTCATTTTGGCCGAACCGCTCGTGGCCCTGGCGTTCGAGGGCGGAGCGTTTACGGCGCAGGATACGGCGATGACGGCCCAGGTGTTGCGCTGGTTTTTGCTCGGGCTGAGTTTTGCAGCCGTTGATCTGTTGTTGATCAACGCCTTTTACGCCCAGCACGATACGTGGACGCCCTCGAGCGTTGGCGTGCTGAGTGTCGTCGTGTACGTCGTCATCGTATTAGTCTTTCGCGCGCCGCTCGGCTTGTTGAGTTTGATGCTGGCCGACTCGCTCAAGCAGATGACGCACGCGCTGGTGACGGGCGCGCTGCTCTCGCGGCGCATCGGTGGCTTTGGGCATACGGGCCTGTGGTTCACGCTGGGCAAAATCGGGCTGGCCGCAACGGTGATGGGCGCCGGCGTCGCGGGCGCGCAGGTAGCCACCCGTTTGATTCCGTTTCCGGCAGGCACTGCGACCTCCCTCGCACATCTCCTCATCCCCGGCCTTATCGGCCTCAGCCTCTACTTTTTCATCGCCGCACGGCTGCGCATTGCCGAAGTCTCGCTCGCGCTCAATGCAATCCGCAAAAGGCTTCGGCTATAATGCCGACGAATGACGAAGGACGGATGACGAAAGCAGCACGCTGTACGTTTGTCCTTCGTCTATTGTCCAATGTCCGACAAGCCCTCACTTCCCCCTGACCTCTACACGGAGGAATATTTCCTGCACGCCTGCGAAGGCTATGAGGAATTTACCGAGACGCAGGGTGAGCGATTATCGCGCCGGCTGTCGGCGGCGTTTGAGATTGCGGTGGTGCGGTCGGGTATGCGCGTGCTGGATTTGGGCTGCGGGCGCGGGGAGATCGTGCGGCATTGCGCCCGCCTCGGCGCGGATGCGTTCGGAGTGGATTACGCGCCGGTGGCGTTAAAGCTGGCGCGCGAACTGATTGCCGGCGATGCGGAGGTCAAAGGCAAGATGGGACTAGGGCGATCAGACGCGAAGCAATTACCATTTCCCAATAACTTTTTTGACCGCGTGCTGATCTTCGATGTGGTTGAGCATCTCTTTCCATGGGAATTGGATTTTTGCCTGACCGAAGTGCGCCGCACACTGAAGCCGGGCGGGGCCGCCATCATCCATACTGCGCCGAATGTGTGGTACGACCGCTACGCTTATCCGCTCGTGCGGGCGGTGCGCATGCTGATGGGGCAGGGCGCGCAGTATCCGCAGAACCCGCGCCTGCTCAACGTGGCCGCCAACGCCGACGTGCACGTGAACGAGCAGAGCCAGTTCAGCCTGGCGCATACGCTGCGACGCAACGGCTTTCGCCAAGTCAAAGCCTGGCTGGACTCGCCGCCGCAGAACCGCAATGAAAACGCCGCCTTCGCCCTCGCGCGCAAAGTGTTGTTCGGCGCACCGCCGTTCCGCTATTTCTTCGAGCGCGAAGTCTTCGCGGGTGGAACAAAATGACGAAAGACCATTGACGATAGACGAACGTTGGCAATGACAAGCTCACTTTCGTCCTTCGTCGTTGGGCTTTCGTCGCGAGATAGGAACACTACATGGACTATCGCCGCTTGGGCCAAACCGGCCTGCAAGTTTCAGAAATCTGTCTCGGCACGATGCAGTTCAAATGGACGACCGATGAAGCCAGCTCGCACGCCGTGCTCGATGCGTTCGCGAAGGCAGGCGGCAATTTCATTGACACCGCCGATGTATATTCGCGCTGGGCGGAAGGGTTGAAGGGCGGCGAGTCCGAAACCGTCATCGGTGAGTGGATGAGGGCCAGGAACAATCGCAAGACGATTGTTCTGGCGACGAAGGTGCAGGGGCGCATGTGGCAGGGGCCGAACGGTGAAGGGTTGAGCCGCGCGCACATCATCCAGGCCTGCGAAGACTCACTGCGCCGCTTGCAGACCGATTACATTGATCTCTATCAAACCCACTGGCCCGATGACAATACACCGATTGAAGAGACACTGCGGGCGCTGGATGATTTGATTCGCGCGGGCAAGGCGCGCTACATCGGTTGTTCGAATTACAACGGCTGGCAATTGGTCGAGGCGACGCTCACCGCGCGGCACGCCGGGCTGGCCGAATTTGTCACCCTTCAGCCGCACTGGTCGTTGGTCGAGCGCGAGAACTTCGAGCGCAATGTCTATCCGGTGGTACAGAAATACGGCCTCGGCGTCATCCCGTACAGCCCGCTGGGTCGCGGCTTCCTCACCGGCAAGTATCGCCGCG
>JBQTJD010000388.1:0-1749 GCA_052387475.1 Anaerolineales bacterium
GTTTGGCCTGCCTCAGCCGTTGCGCGTGTTGGTGGATGAAAGCGTCACCGCACAGACCGAAGTCTCCATCGGCTCGGGCGAACGTGGTGTTGCCGTGATGTTGAAGACCGAGGACTTGCTGCGGGCGCTGGGGGAGGTGGATGTTTTGATACTGGCCGGCTAACCGACAACGGATTGCGCGACGCCTGGAAGATAAGTCGATACGGCTCATCCGTTGATATCCGCTTATCCGTTTTGCAACGCAATCCGTTGTCGGGCATCACACCAAATTCCTCGGCACAGTCTCCAGCCACGCTTTCTGAAAGAACACACTCCCGTTGAGCTTCACCGTCAACTGAATATCGAGATGAAAGTCGGTCGCGGTGCTGCGAAACGTACCGGAAGAATGCACGTGTGTCTCGTAGCCTTTCTCTCGTAGGATGTAGTTGCACTCGTTGATGAGTTGCGCGTGCGCCGGGTCGTGGTGAAAGGCCGTCATCGCCAGCCGCTCGTTCGTCGTCAGCGCGCGGCCATCGGGCAGTATTGACGTGTCGCCGCCGTAACTGCTCACCGTCACGCTTCCGGCAATCACATCTTCGGTGCTGTGCCACTGCGCCGCTTCCTCGGAGCCACCGCCTACGGTGATTAGTTCGGGTGGCGTCGTTTTGAAATGTAGTGGCGGCAACGTGCTGGCCGGGGCAACGGGCAGAGTGAGCTGCGATGGATGTTGCGGCCCGCAGTGGATGGTAATCTCGCACGGATACGGCGACGGCCACAATAGAGGGAAGTGATTGCTGCCGAGCGTGAGGCGCAGCCGGTGGCCGGGCAGAAAGCGATAGCCGGTGGCTTTGAGTGGAATGGTCACCGCACAGATTTCGCCCGGCGTCAGTGGGGCAGGGTGTTCGTGGCTTTCACGGTGCGTGAGGTTGAGCGCGCCCTGCGCCACTAGCGCCGACGCGCCATCGGGGTGCACATCGCATAGCCGGGCGACGATGGTCGCGACCGGCGCTGTGCAACTGACGTGCAGCGTCACCTCCGGAAAGCCGATGACGTCGAGTGGCTCAGTCAGTGGTTCGCCGGTGAAGGTGAGGGCCAGCGCTTCATCGGGGCGTTGATCGCGCGCGAGGCCGTTGGGTGGTGAGCCTCCCCCGGAGGAGAACGCGCCGGTGGTGCCCCATGTTGGGAGATGAGGGAACGAGCGCTCGTGGCTGATCGCTGATGGCTGATGGCTAAGCGTCTGGCCATTCAAGTGAAACGTGAAATGTGATGAGCCTTCGATTGGGTAGTCCGCGTAGCTACGCCATTCGCCATTGTGCGTTGGGGCGAATGCGTTCGGCGTCGTCCACTCGCGCATGAAGAGTGTGAATTTCGGCTCGTTCATCACACCATTGTCGTGGCCTTTGAGCCAATACTCGAAGAACCGCACCATCTCGTGCAAGTGGTCGAGGTTGGGGCCGGGGTAGCCGCTAGCGGGATAGAGATGCCCCCAGTTGCCAATAAGTGCTTTGCGCGGCGCATTGACACAGTTGGCTTGCATCCGTAACACGGGATCGGTGTACCCATCCTGCCAGCCGCCGATGTGGAAGATTGCGCACTTGACCCGCGCATAATCGGGGGCGAGTGAGCCATTGCGGTAATATGCACCATCCGTCTGTTGCCGTAGCCACTCGATCAGCCACGGCGGCGTTTGTTCAAGCCGGCGCTTCCACTCCGCTGCGAAGTTGCCCGTAAGGTATTCGGCTTTGGGCGGCAGTGCGTTCATCGCCACCA
>JBQTJD010000389.1:0-3721 GCA_052387475.1 Anaerolineales bacterium
CGTAGACGCCCTCACCGCGCTCCACGTGGCCGCCGAGGCCGTTGTAGCGATTGGCCCAGATCTTCTTGGCCGGCGCGCCCTTCAGCAACAGCACGTCATCGCCATGCAGGACGAAGCACAGTACGCGCGGGATGAGCATGTAGCGATTAGCGGAGTGGGCGACGCCCTGGTCGGTCGCGGGCATGGCGGCGATTATATTGCAACTTGCCGGGGGCCGATGCGTAGAAGATGGCGAAAGCAGCCGGCCCGACAACCATTTCTAACTGAAATGTCGGCTGTTTGACGGCGACTCAAGCGGCAAGAAAGGCCGGAGCGATGTACAATTGCCGCGATTTCAACCCAAAGCTTCATTGTCACTCGAGGAGAAAATACCCATGAGCGACCTGTTCAAAAAGATTACGGATGCGCGGGGCCTGCTGGAAAATCTGGTGGATAAAATCCCCGGCTTCCATGGCTACGTGGAGAAGGAAAGCCGCCGCGACGCCGACAAGCTGCTGCGCGACACCATCGCCACGCGCTACGGCGAACAGCTCGACCGCATTTCGTTGTTGCAAACCCAGCTCATCAGCAGCGGCGGGTTGGAGTATGTGGATGACCTTCAGGACGCGGCCACCCGTCTCCAGCGCTTCATTGATACTGTGAAGCATGCTGCTCGTGGCTATGCCGGCTTCTTCAGCGCGGTGAAGGTGAAGGAGAAGGAACTGGCGAAGCTGTACGCCTTCGACAACGCCCTGCTCGACAACGTAGGCCGCGTTTCAGAGGCAGTGGATGCAGTCGAAACCGCTGTCAACAACAACGACGGCATCCCGGCTTCGGTCAAAAAACTGGTGGGGCTGGTGGCCGAGTGCAACACCACCTTCGAGCGCCGCAAGGAAGTGCTGACGACGGACTAACATCACCCTCACTCCTAATCCCTCGAGAAGCGATAGGGATTAGAGATTAGGGATTACGGCAAACATTCAGGAGCTTCTCCATGTTCAAAAATCCTTCCGGTCGCATCTTTGACATCATCGATTACCCCAGCATGGGGCCGAATGAAATTGTGAAACGCCTGCCCGAGGGCGGCAACGGCAACTTTCGCATCGGCTCACAGGTGCGTGTGTACGAAGGCCAGGCGGCCGTCTTCTTCCGCGATGGCAAGGCGCTCGATACGTTCGGGCCGGGCCAGCACACCATCACTACCGCCAACATCCCCTATCTCATCGACCTGGTCGGCAAGCTGTTCAATGACCGCTCGCCTTTCGCCGCCGACGTGGTGTTTGTCAATACGAAGGAATTCGCGGAGATGGGTTGGGGCACGCCACAACCGGTGCTGGTGAAGAACCCCGGCATGGGGCTGGGCGTGGCGCTGCTGCAAGCCTTTGGCACCTACGCGTTTCAGATCAGCAACCCGCAACAGTTCGTGTCGCAAGTGGTCGGCGCGCGCGGCGCATTTAGCACCAACGACATCCAGAACCGCTTCCGCTCCATCATACTCTCCAAGCTGCAAGACCTGATTGCGGAGACCGGGACCAAGGGTGGCAAGAGCGTGCTGGACATCATCGCGCTGACCGAAGAGTTGGGCGCGGGTGTGCGCGCCAAAGCGCAGGAAGATTTCAAAGCCATCGGCGTCACACTCAAGCAGCTGTACGTCAACAGCATCAAGCCCGATGAGCGCGGCGCGGAGCAACTGCGCGCTATGGGAATGCTGGATATGGCGACGTACACGCAACTGCAAGCGGCCGATGCGATGCGCGATGCCGCCAAGAACCCCTCCGGCGGCGCGGGCCTGACGGCTGGCATCGGCGCGGGCGTGGGATTGGCGAACGTGATGGGGCAGGCATTGCAAGGCGGGCTGGCGAATACGATGCAAGGCGGTGTCGCGACGGGCGCAGCGGCAGGCGCCGGTGCAGCGGCTGCTGCTTCCATGCCGGATGTGATGTCCCCCGCCCAGGCCGCCGGTTACCTGCAAGTCACTGAAGCCGACATCACGCAGATGATCGAGGGCGGGCAGATCAAGGCCAAGAAGATCGGCTCACAGTTCCGCATCGCCAAGAGCGCGCTGGACGATTATCTCAAATCGTAACCAACGCCAATCCAAAAATAAAAGACCCGGTGCATAGCCGGGTCTTTTTGATTCTGCGTTAGCTACTGCGGAGGCCGCCGCCGTAATTTGGGGTCATCGAGCCGCATCAACACCCGCTGTAACTCCATCTCACGCCGGTACTGCTGAATGGCGGGAATGAGAATCACCGCGATGACCAGCACCAGCAGAATTAAGAACTCCATCGTTTGAACGCCTCCCGCGAATTTAGCCGTGCGATCCATACAACCTTATCCCTATGATAGGTGGGACGGGCTGCAACTTGAGTGTGGATTGCGCGGGATGGGTTGGCGAGTGGCGTAGAGCGTCAGGCCAAACTCGATAGCGTGCGGCGGACTTGATCGAGATGACTTTGGTCATGGTCGAGCAGCCAGCCGCCGATTTCCGCCAGTGTCGTTGGCCCGAGGAAGGCATGCCGGGCGGGGCGTTGCCAGACCGAGGCGGGCAACGCGGAGAGCAAGGCGCGCGTCTCCTGACGGGCGGCGGCATAGCCCTGTAGCGCCGCCGGCCCGGATTGGGATTGATAGTCGCGCTCGCGCGCCCACGGGTCGGCGTCAATGCCGGGGATGAAGGGGTTGTCGGTCGTCAACACCGCCTGAATGCGCGGCTGATGTACTTCGCGTTCCACGTCGCGCAAATGGCAGACGATTTCGGTCAAGGACCATTCCGACTCGGCGGGCCGGCGCGTCCACTCGCTGGCGGATAGCGCGGAGAGGTCGGCCAGCAGCACGACAAGGTTGCCCGTCAGCCGATACGGTATCCGCCCGGCAGAGGGCGGCGGTGGCGTGAATGATGCCAGCTTGGTTTTAGCCCAGGCGAGAAACGCACGCAAGTCCCCAACTCCGACAGGCGTTGCATCCGCCGTTGGATATATGCCGCCAACGGGCGCTGGCGGTGGGGACATCGCCAGCGGGGCTGGCGCCACCCACCACGTCGCTAATCCCACTGCCGCGGCGGGCACAATGTCGTCGGCCCAGTCGTTGCCCACCATCAGCGCTTCCGTGGATCGCACGCCCAAGCGCGCCAAAATCTCAGCGAAGTACTCGGGATTAGGTTTGGCGAAGTGGCTGTTCTCGATGTGGGTGATGTGGTCGAAGGCGAAATCGTTGACCTGCGCCCAACGCAGCCGCTCGCGGATGGCGCTGAGGGGAAAGAGCGCGTTGGTGGCGACGACGATGCGATAGCCCTGTGCGAACGCCCACTGCAACACCTCGCGCGCGATGGGGCGGGCTGAGGTCAACGTGCGCAATTGGCCAAAATCCCCTTGATAGAAATGCTCTAACCGTGACCACGTGTCGCCGTTCGCTGGCGGCGCAAAGTTCTCGGTGAAGACGGTGCGGAGGGTGCGCGCCGGGTCGAGGCTGGTCAGCATTGCCTGTGTGCCCGTCACAATTCCACTAATCAGCGTATTCGGTTCAACCTCAGGAAAGTGTGTGACGAGCCGTTGAAAGTATGCAGGCAGGAACGTGCCCATGTCATTGCTGAGCAGCGTATCGTCGAGGTCAAAGAGGAGGGCTTTGATCATTGGAAGACGAAAGACAAAAGACGGATGGCGAAAGTGGCGCACGGCCATAGCGGCGCAACGAATTTTGCGCCCCCGACGCCGGGCGCCACATTAGTCTATCGTCCTCCGTCGTA
>JBQTJD010000390.1:0-3117 GCA_052387475.1 Anaerolineales bacterium
GACTCATGGGCTATACTCCCATGGTCGCCGGTTTTCTGCTTGTCATCTGTCGCCAGGAGTCGCTTCAACTGGCTTATTGTCTGCCGGCCGTGCTATCAGTTTCCTCGGTGGATGTGGATCTGTGCGAGCGCGCCATTCGCAAGTACGCTGCGGCCGGCGGCTACGTCGTCACTCGGAGCACATTTCTCCCCGGTGCAATGTCGCGCGCGCAGGAGTTGGGCATCCAACTCATCGACGGCGCAATGCGAAAGGCCGTGATGGTGAGGTGATTGTTGAGCAAAGGAGAGTAACCCATGTTTCGCATTCTTTCGATTGACGGCGGCGGCATCAGCGGTGTCGTGCCCGCCATTCTGCTTGACCGGTTGGAGGCCCTCTCGCCGGGGTTGTTGAACAGCGTCAACCTGTTTACCGGCACCTCCACCGGCGGCATCCTGGCGCTCGGGCTGGCCGCCGGCCTCTCCCCTCAAAAGCTGGCCGAGTTATATAGCGTCCATGGCCCGGAAGTCTTTGAAGACTCCGTCCTCGACGATTTGCTTGATCTGGGCAATGCCATTGGCGCCCAATATAACAACGACAACCTGAAGCGTTTGCTCACCGAGCGTCTCGGCGCTCGCACGCTGAACGACCTGCGCCGCGTGCTCGTCGCCAGTTTTGATTTGGATAATGGGAAAGACCTGCCGGACATGCCGCGCGCGTGGAAGCCCAAATTCTTCCACAATTTCCCCGGCGAGGGCTCGGATGGCGGTGAACTGGCGGTGGACGTTGCGTTGCGCACGAGCGCCGCGCCCACTTTCTTCCCGACGTATCAAGGCTACATCGATGGCGGGGTGGCGGCGAACAACCCGGCCATGTGCGCGGTGGCGCAGGCGTTGCGTGAAGGCGTGCCGCTCAACGACATCGTCGTGCTCTCGCTCGGCTGTGGGCAAACGCGCATGTTCCTTGACCTGCCCAATGGGGATGTGAACTGGGGCTGGACGCAATGGGCCAAACCGCTGGCATCGTTCTTCGTGGCTGCCAACGTCGGCGTCGCACACTATCAGTGCAAACAGGTTTTGGGCGCACGCTACTTCCGCCTCAACCCCGACATCGAAGAAGCAGTCGCCCTGGATGATGTCAGCAAGATTCCGCTGCTGCAACGTGTGGCCGCAGGTTGCCCGCTGACCGGGGCTGAGGATTGGCTACGGCAACACTGGGTCGCTGGCCTGGTCGCGAGTCCTCCGGCGACGGTCGTCCAGTCTCCGGCTGCGCTGGCGGAAGCAACGCAAGCTGTGCACAAGACTGCGGCGCCGAAAGCGATGGATGCCAAGCCACATGCAAGACGCCACAAGTCGAAACAACGCGCGCGCTGACGCATGCCCCTCATCGTCCTCGTCACGCTCGGTGGGCTGGCCGGGGTCGCGGGTGCATCCTTCACCGACCAGTCGCTGTGGATTTGGGCGAGCGTCGCCGCGCTGGCGTTGGGAGCATTGCTCATTCTTCGCCATATCAGCAGAGTGCGGCTGCCACTGCTGTTTGCGCTGGCCTTTAGCATCGGCGCAGCCCGTTATCAATCCGCCCAACCGGTTTTCGACGAGGCCACGCTCGCTCATTACAATGACACCAGCCCCGTCACACTCGAAGGCGTGATCTGGGATGAGCCTGAGGTGCGTGACGCCGACGCCGAAACAACTGCGCGCACAAATCTGCGCGTGCGGGTGGAGCGCGTGACGTTGAGCGGAGCAGCAGACCCGCTCACGGTGAGCGGCCTCGCGCTGGTGTATGCCCCACGTTTTTCTGAAACTCGTTTGGCCGATACGGGACAGGCTGAATGGCGCTACGGCGATCGGGTGCGCGTCACGGGCAGCCTCGAAACCCCGCCAGAGTTCGATGACTTCTCATATCGAGACTATCTGGCCCGGTTCGGCATTCACTCACAGGTTCGCCGCGCGCAGGTATCCTTCCTCGCCGAACGGCAGGGCCAGCCGATCTATCAAGTCATTTTTGATTTCAAGGCGCGGGCGCTGACTACTCTGTCGCAACTCTTCCCCGAGCCGCATGCCGCTTTGTTGCAGGGCATCCTGCTTGGCGTCGAGTCGGGCATTCCTGCGGACATCAAAGACGCGTTCCGCATCACCGGTACTTCGCATATCGTCGCTATATCGGGCTTCAACATCAGCATCTTGGTCGCCGTGTTTATGGCGCTGGTCAGCCGCTGGCTCGGCCCGAACCGCGGCGCGATGCTCAGCATCGTCGTCATCGCCGTGTACACCATATTGGTCGGCGCCAGCGCCTCGGTGGTGCGCGCCGCCATCATGGGCAGCCTGGGCCTGATTGCCTTACGGCTCGGCCGGCGCACGGTGGGATTGAACACGCTGGCCGTGGCAGCGTTGGCGATGGTGCTGTGGAATCCACTGACGTTGTGGGACGTGGGCTTTCAGTTGAGCGCCGCGGCCACGCTCGGCCTCATCCTGTACGCTGAGCCGCTTCAGTCGCTGCTGCAACGAATGTTGGAACGCCGAATGCCGCAGGCCAGCGCGGAGACTCTCACCCGCCTGGCCGCCGACACCTTTCTGCTCACGTTCGCCGCGCAACTCACCACACTCCCCCTGATCGCCTACACGTTCGGCCAACTCTCGCTCATTTCGTTGCTCGCCAATGCCCTTATCCTGCCCGCGCAACCGGCGGTGATGGTGCTGGGCCTCGTCGCGCTGTCAGCCGGGCTTGTGTGGCTGCCGCTGGGCCAGCTCATGGCCTGGCTAACGTATCCATTCACAGCATACACGCTGGCATTGGTGAAACTCTTCGCGCGTGTGCCCGGCGCCGCTATTCAATTGAATGAAGTCGCGCCGGCGCTGATGTTGATATTTTACGCAGCGTTGTTTGCGATCACGTGGCTCCTGCGCCGACCCGCCGCTGAGCGCCCCCAATGGTGGAGCCGCTTCGCTGCTGATGGTTTGCCGCTGGGTGGGATTGCGGCGCTGAGCGTCGTGACGTTTTTCGCCTGGGGTACGGTCTTCGCGCTGCCCGAGCCGGGCCGGTTGCGGATCACGGCGCTCGAGGCCGGTGCAGTCGCCATCACCACACCCTCGGGCGCGCATGTGCTGATTGATGGCGGGTCAAGCGGCGGCGCGGTGCTGC
>JBQTJD010000391.1:0-1612 GCA_052387475.1 Anaerolineales bacterium
GTGCCGACATCCGGCCCGTTGGGATAGGTCAGGCCAAACTCGGCGATGAAAGCGCGCGCTTCCCGTTCGGTATCCGCGTAATCCACGCCGAGGAACACCACGTCTCGATCACGGTACTCGCGCCACACCCGCTCCAACACCGGCGCTTCATCACGGCACGGCACGCACCAACTGGCCCAGATGTTGATGACGACGACTTGACCGCGCAGGTCGCTCAAGCGCAGCGTCTCACCGTCAAAGGTCGTCAACGCGAAGTCGGGGGCCGCGCCCGACGAGGCGGGCCCGAGGTTGGTCTGCCACAACTTCCAACCCACGAGGCCGAGCAACGCCAGCAGAACCGCCAGTGTGAGCCAACGCCCCCAATGCCTGCGCGCGGTGTGGCGTGTTGCCGAGGCCTCGGCTTCAGTTGCAGGAAGGTGAGTCGTCTCAGCCATGAGTCTATGCCGCAATCAAGACTGCGCCCGTGACCATGACGATTGAGGCCGGCAGGCGTTGCCACAGCCCAGCCTCGCGCAACAACAATGCGCCCCATAGCACAGTGAAGACTGCGCTCAAACGAAACAACGTGGCCACATAGCCGACCGGGCCGAGGCTGAATGCGGTGTAGCCCAGCACCGGCGCAACGCCGGCGATGAGCGCCGCCAACAACCATTCTCGCCGGCAGCGAGCCAATGAGGCCAACACCGTCCTGCCGCGCCAAAGCGCCGCAGGCGTCAACAAGATCACGAGCAACCCATTGACGGCCAGCGCCACATGGCGGGGACTTTCGGGAAATGTGTGCCGGATCGCCAGCTTCTCAAGGATTGGGGTAATGGCCCAGAGCAGACCGGCCAGTAAGACCAATACGACACCCGGCTTGGAGGACAGCGCCCTACATGGGATCAGCCATTTGGTTTCCGGCCCACGACTTAGCCAGTAGGCACCCACCAACACCAGCGCAACACCGATGAGGCCGCGCGCATCCGGGAGTTCGCCGAGAAAGATGGCGGAGATCAGGACGGTGAAGGCCGGGCTGAAGGTGAGCAAGGGCGTGACCAGGGAGACGTCGGCCAGCTTGAGCGCGCGGGCCAGGGCGAGGTGAGCCAGTGAATTCAGCACTGCTGACCCAAAGGCCCCCACAAGAAAGACCACATCAACTCGCGGCAGGGTCAGGCCCGGCGCAAAGGTGGCGAGGGCCAGCAGCGGCAGCGCGAGTCCGATCACTCCCCAAACCACGCTGACCGGCCCGACATTTTCCAGCATCCGTTTGTAGAGGATGGGGTTGAAAGACGTGAGAAGCGCCGCGGCCATCGCATTAACAGCCCACATCACTCACCGTTATCCCATGTGGCGTTGGCGGTCATTCGATTCAGGCAGCCACGGTGTTCGGAGCGGCGGCCAGCCGTTCCAGCTTGTGGCGGGTATTCACACGTTGTCTCGCTCATTGTTCATTTCTCCAGACTGGCCGAACTGCCGAACGCATGCCCGCTCAAATAGCCGATATAGGCCGGAACGAGCGGCAGCACGCACGGGGAGAGGAAGGATAACAAGCCGGCCACGACAGCGATGAGATACGTCGGGCTGACGCTACCGCCCAACGGCACATCAATGAACCAGCCATTCCGCAAGGCCC
>JBQTJD010000392.1:0-3225 GCA_052387475.1 Anaerolineales bacterium
CCCCGATGGGAGTGAGGGAAAATCGGATGGCGACCACCTGACGGGTCATAAGTGCTAGCAAGTCACATCCTTGTTGAACACCCAAACCTCTCAAAATGAAGCTGACTGTAAAACCATTAACGCCGGAACGCTGGCCCGACCTCGAAGCCATTTTCAACGCAAAAGGATGCTCGATTGCTCGCGGATGCTGGTGCATGTATTACCGCCGCAGCGGAGCTATGGGGCCACTCCCTGCCGGAACCACGCAGGCGCAGCGGAATCGCGCCGACCTCAAAGCATTGGTGGACTCCGGCAACTCCCCGGGGCTTATCGGCTACCGAGGCAAGACTCCAATGGGCTGGGTATCACTCGCGCCGCGTGAGGCGTATGCGAAGCTCCGGCGCTCGCCCGTGATGAAGCCGGTGGACGACCAGCCGGTCTGGTCTATTCTGTGTTTTGTCGTGCCCTCGCTGTATCGAGGTCAGGGCGTGGCGCGGGCCTTACTCGCCGGCGCGATCATCTACGCCAAAAGGCGTGGCGCGAAATTGCTCGAAGCGTATCCGGTGGATAAAGCCACACGATCGTACGACGACTTCATGTGGTTCGGCGCGCTATCGATGTACAAAACCGCCGGGTTTGAAGAAGTAGCCCGCCGCAAGCCGAGCCGCCCAATTGTGCGGCTGCGTGTGGGTTGAGGCCTCGAGCAATATCGCATGAGCGATAAACACATCGCACGCGGGTGCGCGGCGCAGGTGCGCGGGATGTGTCTGGCGCTACCGGAGGCCGGTGAACGAGTGTCACACGGCGAACCGACCTTTTTCGTCCACAACAAGGTGTTCGTCATGTTCGCCAACAACCATCACCAAGATGGTCACATCGCGGTGTGGCTGCCCGTGCCGCCCCGTGCGCAGGCCGAATTGATCGCCAAGAGGCCCGAGACCTTTTTCAAACCGCCGTACGGGGCGGGCGTGGTTGGGTCGGCATTGAACTGGGACGCATTGACGATAAGGACCTGAGTTTCTACATTCAAGTCGCGTAGGAACTGACTGCACCAAAACGTTTGTTAGCGCAGACCGGAACCTCGCCTGAAACCAGCCACACCAAATCCCGACCGCGCGGGTCTGGACAAACCGGCAGGCGTATGGAAAATCTCCGGCTCCATCCCTCTCTCAAACACGGAGACAATACCGTGCCGACTACACGGGGTGCTGAGCAGGTCAGTGACTTCCCGCAGTTGGCCGCGCCAGCGCAACGCGCGCTCGCTGGGGCCGGCTACCGGCGGCTCGAGCAGTTGACCAAAGTCAGCGAGGCCGAGCTTAAACAGCTGCACGGCATCGGGCCCAACGCGCTCGACCAACTCAGGCGCGCCATGCGGGCTAAGGGTTTGTCGTTTGTGGGCAAGGAGAAATGAAATGAAAAAAGCAACTTCCAAAGATGAACCGACTCCCTCGCAACTCATCAGCAACCAAATCGCAGAACTGGCCGACTGGCGCGGCAAAATGCTGGCTCAGTTGCGCAAGTTGATCCATGACGCCGACCCCGACATTACGGAAGAATGGAAGTGGGGCACCCCTGTGTGGTCGTACAAAGGGAACGTGGTCGCGGCCGGTGCTTTCAAAGACCATGTGAAACTCAATTTTTTCAAAGGCGCTTCCTTGAAAGATCCACAGGGCCTGTTCAACGCCGGGCTGGAGGCGAAGGCGACGCGCGCCATTGACTTTCACGAAGGCGACAAAATCAACGCGGCGGCGGTGAAAGAACTCATCCGCGCTGCCGTGGCCCACAACGTATCCAGCGGCAAAGCAAAATAACCTGCGACGAGAGAACCATGCCAGAAAAATCAGATAAGGGCCAACGCGCTTACCAGTCATACCTGGACAACATCAAAGCTAAGACCGGCAAGACGCCGGCTGACTTTCGCATCCTGGCGGCAAAGAAAGGATTGGCCAAGGCCAAGCACAGTGACCTCATCGCCTGGCTGAAGAGCGATTTCGGGCTGGGCCATGGTCATGCCAATCTGATCGCGGCCTTAATTTTGCAAGCCGATGAACCCCGGGTAAGCGCCGATGACAAGATCGCCAAGCATTTCGCCGGCGTCAAAGCCGAGTGGCGCAAGCCCTACGACTCACTGTTGGCGAAAATCACCAAGTTCGGAACGGATGTCAGGGCAGCGCCCACCAGCACTTACATCAGCTTACTACGTGGCGACGGGAAAATCGGCATTGTGCAAGTGACCACCGACCGAATGGACATTGGCCTCAAACTCAAGGGCGTCAAGCCAACCGGCCGGCTCGAAGCCGCCGGGTCGTGGAATGCGATGGTCACGCATCGTGTGCGCATCAGCGATCCGAAACAAATTGATAAAGAAGTGCTGGCGTGGTTGAAGCAGGCTTACGATGCAGCTTAGATCAAGTTCCGATTTGATTGAGGCCGTAGAGACGCCCCGCCGGGGCGTCTCTACAACGGATGAGGCCCAGGTCAATTTGGAATCAGCCATAAAGACTCACGAGCAGGAGCACTATGTCTGAGCGGAACCGGAAAAGCGTGCAGTCTTACCTCGACGAAGTCAAAGCCAGGACCGGCAAGACTGTAGACGACTTTCGCGTGCTCGCCGCTCGAAAAAATATACGAAAGGCTCGCGAGTTCGTGTCATGGCTCAATACCGAGTTCGGGCTGGGGTATCACCACGCCGGTGCGGTCTGGTACATGCTTTCACACGCGGACGATTTTGAAGCCAGCACGACTCAAAAGATTGCCGCGCACTTCACGGGCAACAAAGCCAAGTGGCGCAAGCCTTACGACGCGCTGGCAAAAAAGGTCGCCAAGTTTGGAAAAGACGCGGAACTGTCGCCCAATATGACCTATATCAACGTGCTCCGCCACAACAAAAAATTTGCTATCGTGCAACCATCCGCCACTCGCCTCGACATCGGCCTCAAGCTCAAGGGCGTCAAGCCCACCAAACGGTTCGAAGCCGCCGGATCGTGGAACGCGATGGTCACCCACCGCGTGCGCATTACTGACGGGAAACAAATCGACAAAGAGGTGCTGGCGTGGTTGAAACAAGCCTATGAGGCGGCATAGGGGCCGTCAACGTAGCACTAAAATCCCCGGTAAATTACCCGTGAGTGAATCTTTCGGCTTAAGTTGATCCACATCTTACGCAAATGAAGGCTCGTTGTTAGAACGTATGGAGAAAATCGTGCCCCAGGAATACATCGAAATACGCGGCGCCCGCGAAAACAA
>JBQTJD010000393.1:0-3280 GCA_052387475.1 Anaerolineales bacterium
ACTCTTTCAAGACCTGCTTGTCCACATCGTCCAGTGTCTTGAAAGAGTTGCTGCAAGCGTCTGTCAAGAGAATGAAACAGCTTAGCAAATGATCTGGCAAAGCACAGGCGGGTGAGATGAAAGGTCAGCCGTGCAGAGTGAAAGGAGCGATGATGGCACTTCCTTTTTCCGTATACAGATTGATCCAGTAAGACAAGAAATCATGCCTTACCTAATGCAATTACCTCTTTAGGTATGCGCCCAACCCGCGCTCGCAGCCGACTGGGCCAACTACCCGGCTCTGGCGATGCAGAATAACTTCAGTTGGCCCAGCGGCTAAAGCGCACCGTTAAGCAGAGTGATCTAAAATGTCTTGGCTCGCTGAATACGGCATGACACCAGACATGAAACCCAACCCCGCTTCCCTGCCGACATCCTCGCCGCTATCTGCGGCGGTCACATCCTCTGCATCCGGGTGAGCAGGTTAGGATTAACTCTGACCGTCTGGTATAGTGACTGACGATATAATCATTGCCGGCTCACCTTCCACACAGAAAATACCCGGCCCCAATCTTTTCCGGGTATGGCGGAGGCGGTCACCACGGTAACCGCCTCTTTGCATTAAATGACCAGGGATACTAAAAGGAAGCTGATTGCCAGAAAGAGATGTTCGTCATGGACCACAGCACTACCCAATCAACGATCAACCGCATGGCCTTCATCGGCAACTACTTGCCGCGCCAATGCGGCATCGCCACCTTCACCACCGATTTGTGTGAGGCCGTCGCCGCCGAATACGTCGGAACCACGTGCATCGCCCTGCCGGTCAACGACCTCGAAGCCGGCTACGCCTATCCGGCCCGCGTGCGCTTTGAATTGACGGAGAAGGATATTGACTCGTATCGCCGCGCCGCCGACTTCCTCAACATCAACAACGTAGACATCGTATGCCTGCAACATGAATATGGCATCTTTGGCGGGCGGGCCGGCAGTCACATCCTGGCCCTGTTGCGTGAATTGCGGATGCCCATTGTCACGACCCTGCACACCATCCTGCGCAACCCCGACCCCGATCAGCGGCGGGTGATGGAGGAAGTGGCGGCCCTGTCCGATCGGTTGGTCGTCATGAGTGAGCGCGGCGCGGAATTCCTGCAAGAGGTCTACGGGGTGCTCCCGGAGAAGATTGACCTGATCCCGCATGGCATCCCGGATGTGCCCTTTGTAGACCCGAGTTTTCACAAAGACCTGTTTGGAGTCGAGGGCAAAATCGTTGTGCTCAGCTTCGGCTTGCTCTCAGCGAACAAAGGGGTCGAAAACGTTATCACCGCCCTGCCGGCGATCCTGGCCCGCCATCCCAATGTGGTGTACATGATCGTCGGCGCGACCCATCCCCACGTCAAGCGGCGCGACGGCGAAACGTATCGGCTGTCCCTGCAACGGCTGGCCCAGGAGAAAGGTGTGGAAGGTCAGGTGATCTTCTACAACCGCTTTGTCAGTTTAGAGGAACTGATCGAGTTCATCGGCGCAGCGGACATTTACATCACGCCCTATCTTGACGTGGCCCAGATTGTCTCGGGCACACTCGCCTACACCCTCGGGGCGGGCAAGGCCGTGATTTCGACGCCGTATTGGTATGCGGAAGAGATGCTGGCCGACGGTCGGGGCGCGTTGGTGCCGTTCCGTGATCCGGCGGCGTTGGCCGAGCAAGTGATTGGCCTGTTGGACAACGAGGCCGAGCGCCATGCCATGCGCAAGCGGGCCTACATGTTTGGGCGGGATATGATCTGGCCGCAAACGGCGCGCCGCTACATGGAGACTTTTGAACGCGCCCGCGCCGAACGGCGGCATTTCACCCCGCCCGGCTTCACGGCCAAATCGCTTGATAAACGTCCGGGCGAGCTGCCCCCCCTCAAGCCCGATCACTTGCGCCACATGACCGACGAGACCGGCATGCTGCAACACGCCCTGTTCACAGTGCCCAATTATCGCGAGGGCTACTGTATTGACGACAATGCCCGTGCGCTGATGGTGAGCGCGCTCATGGAAGAACTGGGCAATGGCGAGCCATTGGCGCTCTCTGCCCGTTATCTCGCCTTTGTCTCGTACGCCTTCAACGCCGAGACCGGGCGCTTTCGCAATTTTATGGATTACCAGCGCCACTGGCTGGAAGACATCGGTTCCGACGATAGCCACGGTCGCACGCTGTGGGCGCTGGGCACGGTGTTGAACCGCTCGACCGCGCCGGCCCTGCCCAGTATGGCGGGCCGGTTGTTCGAGCAAGCCCTGCCCGCCATTCTCGACACCACTAGCCCGCGGGCCTGGGCCTTCGCCCTCATCGGCATCCACGAGTACCTGCAGCGTTTTGCCGGTGACCGCATGGCCAGCCAGGTGCGGGAAGAATTGGCCGGGCGGCTCTTGACGCTCTATCAACACCAGCGCTCGGACGATTGGCGCTGGTATGAAGATGGGCTGACCTATTGCAACGCGGTCTTGCCGCATGCCCTGCTCCTGTGCGGCCAATCAATTCCGAATGTGACGATGACCGAGGCCGGGCTGGAGTCGCTGACCTGGCTGGCAGAGTTGCAACGCGCCGATGCGGGCCATTTTGTCCCCATCGGCTCCAATGGTTTTTATGAGCGAGGCGGTGAGCGGGCGCGGTTCGATCAACAGCCTGTGGATGCGCAAGCCACGGTCTCCGCCTGCCTCGAGGCCTACCGGGTCACGGGAGACAAGCGTTGGCGCAAAGAAGCCCGCCGCGCTTTTGAGTGGTTCCTCGGGCGCAACGATCTGAACCTGCCCATCTATGATCCGACAACGGGCGGTTGTCGGGATGGTCTGCATCCCGACCGCGCGAACGAGAATCAAGGCGCGGAGTCGACACTCGCTTTTCTCCAGGCCTTGTTGGAACTGCGCCTGGATGAGAACACCCTGCAATCTGTGGAGGCGCGCTCTCAATGAGCAATCAACATCCCGAACTTTTTCGCCGGCATAAGCTCAATCCCATCTTGACCGCCGCGGATTGGCCTTATCCGATCCATAGCGTGTTTAACGCGGCCGCGACGCTGCTGCTCGATGGAACGACCCTGCTCTTGTGCCGGGTGGAGAGCCGGCGCGGGCACTCGCACTTGTGCGCCGCCCGTTCGGTCAACGGCATCGACGACTGGAAGATCGACCCGCAACCCACGCTCATGCCTGACCCTGAACACTTCCCCGAAGAAATGTGGGGGATTGAAGACCCGCGCATCACTTACGTCCCAGAATTGAACAAATACGCCGTTGTTTATACGGCTTACTCGACCAG
>JBQTJD010000394.1:0-5940 GCA_052387475.1 Anaerolineales bacterium
ATCGGGTGGGCGGTCATGTAGTCTTTGACGAGCATGGTCAGTGGCCTTTCGTGGCGGTGGGGTGCACGACCGGCTCCATTTGCCGGAGTTGCTCAAGCGGGATGTGGCACAGGATGCGATGATCGTCGCTCGCTTCCTGCCAGGGCGGGATGTCGGTCTCGCAAATCTTGCCGCCGTCGGGCAGCCAGTTGCGGCGTGGGCAGCGGGTGTGGAAGCGGCAGCCGCTTGGTGGGTTGAGCGGGCTGGGCACGCTGCCCTCCAGCCGGATGTGCTTTTGCTCGATGTCCGGGTCGGGGATGGGGATGGCGGCCAGCAGCGATTCGGTGTACGGATGATAGGGCGGCTTGTAAATCGCATCCGCCGGGCCAATCTCCACAATCTGCCCGAGATACATCACCGCGACGTAGTCGGCCATAAACCGCACCACGCTCAGGTCGTGCGAGATGAAGACCATCGTCGTGCCTTGCTCGCGCTGAATCTCCAGCAATAGATTGAGCACGGCGGCCTGCACCGACACGTCCAGCGCGGACACCGGCTCGTCGGCCAGCACCAAATCGGGCCGGCCGGCGAAGGCGCGGGCGATGCCGACGCGCTGCTTCTCGCCGCCGCTCAACTGGCGCGGCAGCCGGTCATAGTAGTGCTCATCCAGCTTCACCGCGCGCAACAGCCGCACCACCTCCTCGCGCACGTTGTCGGCTGGCACGATGCGGAAGCGGCGCAGCGGGCGCTCGATCTGCTGGCCGACGCTGTAGGTCGGGTTGAGGGTCGAGTCCGGATTCTGAAACACCATCTGCAATTCCTTGATGATGTCCAGGTCGCGTTTGCCCACCCGCCGGCTGATGTCGAAGCCCATGAACTCGGCCTTGCCGCCGGTGGTCTCCTCCAGCCCGATGATGGTTTTGACCAGCGTGCTCTTGCCGCAGCCGCTTTCCCCTACTACGCCCAGGGTGAAGCCCTTGGGCACTTCAAAGCTCACGCCGTCCACGGCCTTTACGTACTCACGTTTGCCAAGGCCGATGAGGCTGAGGGCGGACGTGTTCGGGTGGCGGTAGTACGTCTGCAACTGATCGGCTTCGAGGATGGGCTGGCCGTTGCTGACCGGCTCGGTCGCCAACTGCGGCAGGATCATATCCGCCGGAGGCTTCCACTGCGCAGGGTCAATCTCCTCCGAAAACAAACAGCGCGAGAGATGCTGACCGACGATCTCACGCAAGGCGGGACGCTGCTGCCGGCAGGCATCACGGGCGTAATCGCAGCGCGGCTCGAACACGCAGCCCGGCGGCAGGTTGCTCGGCGGGGGCACGCGCCCGCGAATCGGATACAGGATGCTGCTTTCCTTGCTGCGCCCAAGTTTGGGCAGACAGCGGATGAGGCCCTGCGTGTACGGGTGCTGGGGCCGCGCAAAAATATCCGCCGCCTCCGACATCTCCACGACTTCGCCCGCGTACATCACGCCCACCTTATCGCTCACGCGGGCGATGACGCCCAGGTTGTGGCTGATGAAGAGGATGGCGGTGTCGAAATCGCGCCGCAGGTCGGCGACCAGGTCGAGCACGGCGGCCTCGACGGTCACATCCAACGCCGTGGTCGGCTCATCCATGATGAGTAGCGCCGGGTTGTTGAGCATCGCCATGGCGATGATGATGCGCTGCTGCTGCCCGCCGGAGATCTGGTGCGGGAAGCGCTCCATGACCTTGGCCGGGTCGGGCATGTACACGCGGCGCAGCATCTCGACGCAGCGCGCGCGCGCTTCGTCCTTCGACACGCCGCGATGCACGGTGAGCACTTCCATCATCTGCTCGCCGACGCGCAGCACCGGGTTGAGCGACGTCATCGGGTCCTGGTAGACCATTGAAATCTGGTCGCCGCGCAATTTCCGCAGCTCTTCGGGCGTGCGGCCCACCAGCGATTGGCCCTGAAAGATGATGTCGCCCTTGACGATCTTGCCGTTGCGCCCGAGATAGTTCACCAGCGCATAAGCGACCGTGGTTTTGCCGCAGCCGCTCACGCCCACGATGCCGAGCGTCTCGCCGCGATGAATCTCAAACGATACATCGCGCACGGCGTTCACATCGCCAAAGCGCGTCTCGTAGGCGACGGCCAAATCCTTCACCCGAACGACAGGCTGATCCATTTTCCCGGCGGCTCGTGTCATGGACATACGCTCCACGTAGAAGAGACCATTCACGTTTCACGCATCACGTTTCACGCGGCCCGTGATACGTGAAACGTGATGCGTGACTTACCGATACCGTTGCAATTCTTCGTTCAACCCATCCGCCATCAAGTTGAACCCGACCACCAGCATGGCGGTGGCGAGTGATCCGCTGAGCGCGCCCCAGGGATGGCCGGCCTGAATAAATTGCCGCCCGGTGTTGACGATGCTGCCCCAATCGGGCGAGGGCGGCGGCAGCCCGAGGCCCAAAAAGCCAAGCGTGCCGATGGCGAAAACGGCGTACCCGATCCGCAACATAGCGTCCACCAAAATCGGCCCGGTGGCGTTGGGCAGGATTTCGCGGAACATGATGTACCACGCGCTCTCGCCGCGCGTCTGCGCGGCGGCGACGTAGTCGCGGGTTTTGATGTCGAGGGTGAGGCTGCGCACCAGCCGGGCGATGCCCGGCGTCCCGGCCACGGTGCTGGCCAGGACGATGTTGAACGCATTCGGCCCAAGCGCGGCGATGATGACCAGATAGAGCAGGATGCTGGGAAAAGCCAGCAGCGCATCGAGGATGCGCATGATCACCTCATCCACCAGGCCGCCGTAGTAGCCGGCCACCACCCCCAGCGTGCCGCCGATGAGCAGCGCGACCACCACGGCCAGCGGCGCGAGCGTGAGGATGATGCGCGAGCCTTGCGCCAGCCGCGCCCAGATGTCGCGCAGATTGCGGTCGGTGCCCAGCCAGTGCGCGGCGGACGGGCCTTGCAGCGGCGGGGCGTCGCTGAATTGCTGCGTCGGCGAGTAGCGCGCCAGCCACGGCGTGGTCTCGAAATTTTTCTCCTGTGTCCAGCAGCGCGGCTGGATGATGCAGTCGTCGGCGAATAGCGCGATGATGACCCAAAACATCACCAGCGCCAGCCCGGCCAGCGCCGTGCGTGATTTGGCGAAGGTCCCCCAGCCGGCCCTCACCCGCGACCACACGGAGGGCCGCGACGGACTGGGCGGAACGATAGCGCGCGGCAGGGGATTTGTAACGGCCATACAACCTCCGTTCGGTCAACCGTAGGGGCGGCCCTTGTGGCCGCCCACCCTGGGCAACCACAAGGGTTGCCCGGACGGTTGCATTACGCGTAACGAATGCGCGGATTGATAAACGTGTACACGATATCGGCGAAGAGCTGGCTGACCACGGCGATCACCACCAGCGTCATCGTAATCGCCTCGACCGCAAACACGTCTTTGAACAGGGCGGCCTCCAGCGCGAAGCGGCCCAGACCCGGAAAGCCAAACACCGACTCGACGACGACGATGCCGCCCACCAGCCAGTTGACGTGCAGCATGATGACGGTGATGGGGGCCATGAGCGCGTTTTGCAGCGCGTGCTTGAAAACGATCTGCAAACGCGGCAGCCCTTTGAGCACCGCCGTGCGGATGTAATTCGTCCGCATCACCTCCACCATGCTGGCGCGGGTGATGCGCAACACGTAGCCCAACTCCACCAGCGTCAGGGTGAGGATGGGGAGCACGAGCAGTTGCGGATTTTCAAAGATGGACGACTCGGTAGTGACCGCCACCACGCCCGGCACCAGTTGCAACCAGGTGGCAAAGATCAGGATCATAAAGATGCCGCTGGCAAACTCCGGGGTGGCCGTCGCCACCAGGCTCGACACCGACAGGAAGCGATCAATCCACTTACCCTCGTTCAGCCCGGCGATCAGCCCAAGCACCAGCGCCATCGGCATGATGAAGACAAAGGCGATGCCGGCCAGGAAGCCGGTGTTCACCAGGCGGCGCACCAACGTCTCGGCGACCGGGCGCCGGGTGAGGAAGGAGACGCCGGGGTCGCCGCGCAGCAGGCCCAGTTGCAGTGGGATGTATTGTCGCGGCGCGCCGGCCTCCGAGGTCCAGGTCGCTTTGGTCAGCGTCCACGAGCGTTGGCTGTCGCCCTGCACCCACAGCGCCGCGCGGCCGGCTTTATCAATGCCCCAGTACACCTGGTTGCCTTCGGCGTCAGGCTGCCACACGTCCGTGCCGATGGAGACTTCGCGGCTGGAGCCGTCGGGCTGGCGGACGAGCTTGAACATCTCCTCCGCATCGGGGGTGTAATTTTGGTAAAGCGAGCCATCCTCATCCACCACCCACCAGGTATAGCGGTCGGTGAACTCATCGTACAAGCGCGTCACCGGCCGCCCGATCAGTTGCGACGCCTGCCAGTCGCTGCCGACCATCCAACGAATGTAACGCGTGAGGGCCGCCTGGTCGAGGCCGTTTTGCGCGTTGAAGGATTTTTCCTGATCGGGGGTGATGGTGTTGCCGAGGGTGTTAATGGCGATGTTGCTCGGCAGCAATTCGGAGATGCTGAAGATGGCGACCGACACTGCGAACAAGGTGAAAAGAAGAAAGATGATGCGCCGAACGAGGAACTTTGCCATTTCGCACCTCCGGTGTGAACGACGACACGAATTGATTTATGAGTTACGTAGTTGAAAGTTGTCATTCCGAGCGAAGCGGGCATTCGTAGAATGCACAATCTCTGGCTCAAAGGTAGAGATTCCGCGATGCTATGCATCGACGCCCCCTTCGCTACGCTCGCAAGCTCGCGTGCTCAGGGCTGCGGCGAAGGCCGCGGCTCGGAATGACATCAATAAGAGCAAAAAGGGCAGGTCACTGCCATTCACTCGACCGAGCGAAAACGTGACCTGCCCCAGTTTACTGCGTTACGAACGCTTGGGCAATCCGTTTATGCCCTGAACGGATCCTTGTCCGGGTCGTACCAGGCGTCGGTGAGCAGCACGTAACCGGTGGGGTGCGCGCCGACGTTCTGGAAGCCGGGGTTGTAAACATCCCACGCGTTCATCCAGTACGAGATGCCGATGGAGCCGCGCTCCACCTGGATGCGTTGCAGGTCCTTCATCACCGCCCGGCGGGCTTCGTTATCAGCGACGCCCTGCGCCTTCACCAGCAGTTCGGTGAATTCGGCGTCCACCCAGCGCGACTCATTCCAGGCCACGGGCTTGCCTTCTGAGTCGGCGATATAGGCCAGCGGCAGCAGCATGACGGCCAGCGGGCGGTGCGTCCACGGGGTCACGCCCACAGTCGCTTCTGTCCACACAAACCAGTAAGCCGAGGTAGGCATGGTATTGATCGTTATGTTGATGTTGGCGGCCTTGGCATCTTCCTTCAACGTCTCGATGTAAGACACGACATCCGTCCACTCGGTGCCCACGGCGATCTCGACATCAAGGCTGTCCATGCCGGCCTTTTGGAGTAGAGCCTTGGCACCTTCGGGGTCGAACGCGGGTGACTCCATCGGCGAATAGTCCGGCTGCACCGGGGCGACGTGTGCATCCTGGCCTTCATCCGCCTGGCCGAAGTAAGCGGTCTGCACGATCTTCTTGCGATCCTGTACCTTCTTCAACGCCATGCGCACGTCGTTGTTGTCGAACGGCTGCTGATCGACGCGCATGCGCAAAACGCGCGTCTGCGCGGTGCGGGCCGGATAAACCGTGACCTTGGGGTTGGCCGATAGCGTCGCAAAGTCACCGGGGCCGATGAGATACTCGTCAATCTGGCCGCCCTGCAGACCGGCGACGTAAGGCGTGCCGGCGGTGCCGAGATCAATGAAGTCCACCGCATCGAGATAGGGCAGCGGCTGGCCGTCTTCGCCATTTTGCCAGTAGCCTTCGCGCTTCTCCACGCGTGCGCCCTCGCCGACCTTGTACTTCACCAGCCGGAACGGGCCAGTGCCTGGGTTCTTGCCGGTCGAGGCGTCGCCGTTG
>JBQTJD010000395.1:0-2780 GCA_052387475.1 Anaerolineales bacterium
CCACAATTGCCACTTCCTCCCCGCGCACCAGCACATACGCATTCGCCACCCCTGCCGCTATCGGCAGATAGGTGAGGAGGCCAGCAGCAGCGGTCGCGGTGGCGGTCGCGTTTGCGATGGATGTGGCAGTCGGTGAGGATGCCGTTGGCCCGGTCGTGCTCGTCGGGCTGAGGGGCGTTGCCGACGGCGCGCCGGCGGTCGGCGATTCGTCTAAGCCAACGCCTCCACCGATGACCGTACAGGCGGACAAACTGCTGCCGCCGAGCGCTATCGCCAGCACATTGCGCCCCGGGCCGATGGTCAGCTCGGCTACAAGCGCCACCGTGCCGCGCCCGATCATCCCCAAAAACTCACGCCGGTTAAGTTGTCGCAGTCGTTTCATCAGGTTTTCCTTTTGAGGGTGCAGCGCGCGCTCGACGCAACAGCAACCGCGCCGCGAGCAATGCGCCAACAATCACAGCATAGACGATGGGCCATGTGAGAATGTCGCGGTCGAGCCACAGGTAATGCCACACGCTGAGCGGCGTGGCGATGTACACGAGACGATGTAGTATGCGCCAGCGTTTGCCCAAGCGCCGCTGCCAGCCCGCCGTCGAAGTGAGCGCCAGCGGGATGAGCAAAGCAAACGCGATCAGGCCGATGAGCATGGCGCGCCGCTCGTCGAGGTCGCGCACGATTAAGTTAAAGTCCAGCCCATTTTCCGCCACCGCGTACACCACTAAATGTACGCCGATGTGCGTGAAGCCATACAGCCCCAACGCGCGGCGCACCTGCACGGCAGGCGGCCACACCCAGCGGCTCAGCGGCGTGCAGGCCAGCGAGGCGACGAGAAATATCAGCCCCAGCGTTCCGCTGCGCAACATCACAAAGCGTTCGGGCAACGGCTCGAGGCGAAAGGCGTACACAATCCCCAGCCACGCCAGCGTCGCCAATCCCACCCCATGCGCGAGGATGCGATGCCAGCGCCTCACGCCAGCAAGTGATAGCCGAAGTCGCGCTCGAAGTCGCGCCACACGCTGTGGATGTGCGTGCCACCGTTGCGCGATTTGTCGTGCTCAAGCAAAAACGTCGGGCCTTGCAGGCGATAGTATGTCGGGCGGCGCAACTCCAGCGGCCCGGCCCAGCCAAAGTGGATGTTCTCCAACCCAGCGGCGGTGAGGCGTTCGAGTTGCGCAGCGGCGATTGAGTCTGGTAGCACGCTCAAATAGGTCTGGATGATTTCCAACGCAAGTTGTTGTTGCGTGGTCGTGAGATTGCCGTACGCTACGCCCACCGGGTCGAGCGGCCCCACGCGCGCCTCGTTCTGCGTGATGTGGCGGGTGAGGGTGTTGGCTTGAAAGATGGCCGGCTGACCGAGGCTGGTCGCGAGTTCGAGCGCGGCATCCTCCTCGCGCGACATAGCGCGCAGGCCAGTGCTGCTGAGGATCGGCCACGCGCCGAGGAAGAACGGCGTCATGGCGATTTGATCATCCACGATGGTGAATTGGCGCGAGAGATGGTGGCCCTCCCAACGCCAGCCCCACACACGCTCGCCCGGCGCGCCGAACATGGTGACAAAATACCGTTCGGGGTCGTTGCCTAAGTCGTTCTGCAACGCCATGATGTTGAGGGATTTTTCGTAGCCTGCACTAGACATGCTCGTTTGCAACAGCGAGTGCGCCAGCGTTTTCTGCGCCTCGGTCATTTCGCGTAAGGGCAATCCGTTGCGCGGAAAGTTGCCGGGCGTCGTCCAGTGCCAGCGCCAGCGTTCGGCGTCATCAAAGGCATACGTCGCCTTTGCGCGCTGGCCGTCATCCAACCCGCCGAGAAATACTTGTGCGGCCTGAGCGATATTTTGGATGAGGGCAGCGTCAGCGGATTGAGTCGCAGTCGCCGCAGCGGTTGCAGCCGTGCTCGGCGCTGTCGTGGCAACGGCGGGCGCGAGCGTGGCCGTCGGCTGGACGAGCTGCGGCGTGGCAGCCAGCCGAGTCGCAGTGCTCGCCGGTGTGGGGGTGGCTGTCGGGCTGCAGGCCGCTGCCACTCCGGTCAACAATCCGAGTTGCAACACCTGCCGGCGGGAGAGTTGTTTGGGCATAGTCGTTCCTCCGGTATGGGTGTTGTACAGCCGAAATCGGTATGGGAGGATGAGAGTCTTCTAAAAATCCCTCGATGTTGATAACGCTCGCTTGAAGCTCCGCGCAAACTCCCCGGCTGCGCGCACCGGCTCGGCGCTGTCCCCAATCGCGCGCACGCACGCCGAGCCGACGATAACACCATCGGCCAGTTGGCCCACCGCGCGCGCCTGCTCCGGCGTGCTGATGCCAAAGCCCACGCAAACGGGCAATTGTGTGTGCACCCGCACATGCGCAATAAATTCGGGCAGGTCGTCGGCTAGCGCGGTGCGTGCGCCGGTAACGCCGGTGAGCGAGACCATGTATACGAAACCGTAAGCTTCACGCAACACACTAACCAAACGCGCATCGGGCGTGGTGGGGGCCACCATGCGGATTTGGGGCAACGGGCGCATCGTCGCCTCAAAGTCCGCCGACTCCTCCGGCGGCAAGTCCGGTACGATGAAGCCATCCGCGCCGCTCTCGACCGCCTCCGTTGCCAGTTTCTCCAGGCCATAGGCCAACAACGGATTGAAATAGCCCATCAGAATCAACGGGATAGCGACGCCGCGCCCGCGCAGCTCGCGAATGGAGGCCAACGCCTTCTTCACGGTCATACCCTGTTCCAGCGCAATCTGCGTCGCGCGCTGAATTACGGGGCCATCGGCCAGCGGGTCGCTGAACGGCAGA
>JBQTJD010000396.1:0-3606 GCA_052387475.1 Anaerolineales bacterium
GAAGAAGCCGACGCATTTACCTTGGACGACTTTGTTCTACTTGAGGGTTTTGCGGAGAAAATAAGTCTAATTCATAGCGCGCTAATGGACTGAATTGTATTTTGGACCATTTTGCGTTGCCAACAAACTCTGAAAGAATCTATCGAAACTGATAGTCTTTTAACTTTACTGTAGTAGAAAGGAAGCGTACCAATATGGCTACTGTGAGAGATACTATGAAAATTATTAATAGTGGCAACGGTGTAGAATCATTTCGAGAGAATGCACGAAAACTCGGTTCAAAAAAGTCACGTCCAACTTGGGATGAAGTTGCCGATTATTCAAAAGCTGCTGACAGCTTGCCTGTCCCTGATTTCGGCGAGCAATTCGAGCGAGAAAAACTCAAGAATACTAAGGCTTTCCGTGAGATCGTTGCACAGGTTTGGAAGATTCTAGGAATATCCAGCGACTAAGATAATGGAATGCCGTCTCCTTGAAACCGCTTCGTAATTCGAATATCCTCGTCAATCAGTTTATTGTATTCGAAAAAACATGATGCCTCCTTTCTCCTAACGGTAGGAACTCTAGGCGAGTCATTGGATTGGTCTGCGCCTCCACTTGAGGGACCGCATTACTGGCCCATCGCTTACTTTGGGCCCTTCGCGGTTCAACTCACCAAATCCAAAAACTGATACCACTTCTCCGCAAACGGCAGGAACCACGGGTGGCCATCATATAAGCCAAGCGGCGCGCCGGGGAAGGGGATTTCGGCGAAGGGGTTGTCTACACGCTCACCGCACATCGCCGCTGCCCTCTGTGTGCCGAGGTAGGTCGCTAGCGCCACACCGTGACCAGCGTAGCCCAGCGCGTAGTACAACCCGTCGTGCTGCCCGGCGTGCGGCATCATGTCAAAGGCGAAATCGAGCGTGCCGCCCCATACGTATTCCACTTTCGCGTCGCGCAATTGCGGAAAGACCTGCACCATATCGCGGCTGAGGATAGCAGCGCTCTCGCGCACAATGGCGGGCGACTCGGGCTGAAAGGCCGCGCGCCCGCCGAACAACAAGCGGTTGTCCGCCGACAGACGATAGTAGTGCAGGAATTCTTCGTATCGAAGACGACGCGCAGGCGCGGCAGCAGCGCGCGGGCCACCTCGGCGGGCAGCGGCTCTGTGGCGATGATGTACGACCCGATCGGCACAATCTTTCTTTGCAGCGCCGGCGTGGCGCTGCTCGTGTACCCGCTCGTCGCCACGAACACCTTCTCAGCGCCCAGCATCCCGCGTGCGGTCACCAATCGGTATCGGGTTCCCTCGCGGATGACGCGCTCGACCGGCGCGTGCTCGAACAACACCGCCCCGCTCTGCTGCGCGGCGCGTGCGAGGCCAGCCGTGTACTGCGCCGGGTTGAGGCGCGCGCTCGCCTCATCCACCAGCCCGCCGTAATAGACCTCCGAGCCGACCTCAGTGGGCAGGTCTTTCTTTGCGATGACGCGCACGGCGTGATTGAATTCCCGCGCCATCACCTCCACCGCATGCGCAAGGTGCCGCACATGCCCAGGCTTCGAGGCCAGTTCGAGGTGGCCAGAGCGCGCGAAGTCACACTCGATTTGATATTGCTGAACGATTTGCTCGACAAGGTCGATGCATTGCACCGAGGCTGCGAACATCCGCTGTGGCGTTCGCGCCCGTAGCGGCTGAACAACTCGCCCGCGCCGACCTTGAGACCGGTGAGCGCCTACCCGCCGTTGCGCGAACTCGCCCCCCACCCGATTGAGCGCGCCTCGAGCACACACACCCGCGCCCCGCGCCGCGCCAATTCGCGCGCCGCGTTCAGCCCCGTAATGCCGCCGGGCGGCTCGGGCGCGGCCGCAGGCAAAACGGCGGTACCCCACCAAAACACAGTTTCCTGGGGGTTCATTCCATGACTCCTGTCGTTTGACAAAGACGCCGACGCTTTCTACAATTTATCAGAGCGGCATGAGTTTTATTGGCACGTGGAGGTTGCCGCCATGCAAGCGAAACGCCAGGCGATTTTAGATTACCTGAAGGAAAACGGCCAAGCAACCGTGGATGAGCTCGCCGAAGCATTGGGTGGGCTGACCACGGTCACGGTTCGTCATCACCTCGATATCCTTCGGGGTGAGGGGCTGGTGAGCGACCCCATGGTTCGCCATCGGGAGGCCCGTGGGCGGCCTCAACACGTCTTTGCGCTCACCGCAAAAGCGTCCACCCACTTCCCCAAAGGCTATGATGATTTGGCTGCAAAAGTGCTGGCGGAGGTGAGGGCGCACGATCCGCAAATCGTCAACGTGATCTTTGAGGGAGTCGCGGCCCGCATCAGCGCCGAGGCTCCACCGCCGGTCACGGGTGAAAGTTTCAAGACGCGGCTTGACCGCGCGGTGAGCTTCCTCAACGAACGCGGCTACGTCGCCCGCTGGGAGAACACGCCCGAGGGGTACATCGTCCACACCTGCAACTGCCCCTACGAGTCGCTGGCCGGTTCGCACCCGGAGCTGTGTAGCATGGATATGGTCCTCATCGGCAACCTGCTCGGCGTGGTGCCGCAGCGGTTGAGCCGCGTGGCCGACGGCGCGACGAGCTGCGCGTACTTGTTCAAAGAGAAATAAAACAGACTGCCATCTGCTAATTGACGGCAGCGCCTAACTCCGATAAAATCTAGGCAACAACGTGAAGGAGATAAGGTCATGAGTGATTTGAATCTGGTGGAGTTGACTCCCCAAACCATAACAACTGACATCAATGTGCTGCCGGGCGCGGTGGCAAAGTTGCGCGAGATTTTAACAGCCCGCAACCTCACCGAGCACGGCCTGCGCGTGTTCGTCTCGGGCGGCGGCTGCTCGGGCATGCAGTACGGTATGGCCATTGAGAAAGAGCCGAGCGAGTTTGACACGGTAGTCGAACAACAAGGCATCAAAGTCTTCGTGGACCCTACCTCGCTGATGTACCTCAGCGGCGCGACCATTGACTACGTGGATAATTTGATGGGCGGCGGCTTCCGCATCGAGAACCCGAACGCGGTGAGCAGCTGTGGCTGCGGCCACTCGTTCCGCACCTCCGGCCAGCAGGCCCCTGCCGCCGAAAGCGGCGGCGGATGCGACTGTCACTAAACGCAAGCGCCGAAACCTGACACAGTTGGCCGGTGTCAGGTTTCGCATTTAAATGCCCCGCTACTTTTCACTGGCCGAAGCCAATGCCCTGCTCGAGACCATCCGCCCGCTGATGCGCGATATCCTCGCGGCGCGCAAACATATCGTGGAGGCGCAACCGGAGTTGTGGCCGGTGCTTGAGAAAGCAGTCGGCAACGGCGGCGGCAAAAAAGCCGGCGCGATGCTCACGCACTTCGAAACCATCCAGCGCAACCTCCGCGCCATTCAGGCGCTGGAGATTGAAGTGAAAGACCTCAACATGGGGCTGGTGGATTTTCTGCACCAGCGCGACGGGCGCGATGTGTACCTTTGCTGGCGGTACAATGAAGCGCGGATTGATTACTGGCACGATGTGGATGCCGGCTACGCGGGCCGCCAATCGCTGACAGCGGATTGAGCAGCAACAAATCCGTTCAATTCGTTATTCAGGGAGTTGTACCATGAGCTTATCCCTGCCCT
>JBQTJD010000397.1:0-2364 GCA_052387475.1 Anaerolineales bacterium
GAGTTCGTGGTGGAGAACTGGGCGGACTTCCGCGAGCAAAGCGGCGTGAGCGCGATTGTGACGGTGACCGCCGAGAAGCCGGGCATTTTTGTGGAGCCGCTGCCGTGGGCGTGGCTGTGGCTGCCGGTCGCAGAGGAGGCCGCGTACACGGTGGACGCACTATCCCTCGGGGTGCAGTTCATCGAAGCCGCACTCGCTGTCCATCGAAAAGTGCTGCTGCACGGGCCGAAAGGCCTGCACCGCACCCGCCCGCTCGTGGCCGCGCATCTGCTCGCCCGCGGCAAATCCCTCAACCGCGTGCTGCGCGAGATTGAACAGAAGCCGTGGCTGCCGCCATTTCGTGGGGATGTGGAGTTGCTGAAACAATTCATGCAGGTGAGCGGGTGAGCGGGTGTAACGCTCTCACCCGCTCACCTGCACACCTGCCCACCCGCGACAAATGACCGATACCGTTTTCATTGGAATAGACCTCACCGCCGACCAGCGCCCGCACAACTACGCCGTGCTGGATGACAAACTGCATATCGTCACACAGGGCCTGGGCAAATTTGATGAAGTGGTGGATGCAGTGACCGCTTTCGAGTCGGCGGTGGTGGCGGTTGATGCGCCGCAAAGCCCCAACGCCGGGCTGATGGCTGATCCCACGCGCCGCACGCAACTCGGATTGCCACCCAACAGCAAGACCTGGGCCAATTGCAAAGTGTGCGAATACGAGATGCGGCGGCATGGCATCGGCCTGTACTTCACCCCGCGCACCGTCGAGGCCGCGCCCACGTGGATGCAAACGGGCTTCCGCTTGTACGACGCGCTGCGGGCTGAAGACTTTGAACTGTATCGCGCCGGCCTCGAAGCGCCCCGCGTGATGCTCGAAGTACATCCGCACGGCTGCTTCACCGTGCTGCTCGGCCATCGCCCCTTGCGCAAAGACACACTTGAGGGCCGGCTGCAACGGCAAATCGTTTTGTATGAGGAAGGCCTCGATGTGCCCGACCCAATGGAGGCGATGGAAGAAATCACGCGCCATCATCTGCGGCAGGGATTGGTGACCCTGCCCGGCCTGCGCTCGCACGATGAACTGGATGCGCTGGTCGCGGCCTACACGGCCTTTATCACTGCGCGCGAGCCGCAGCGCCTCACCGGCGTCGGCGATTCGGTGGAGGGGCAGATCATCCTGCCCATCGCGCCGGCTGAGTTCAAAGCCTCGTATCGCTGAAAAAACTTTCGCCACGAATTACGCGAATTTCACGAAGAAAACAATTCGTGTTCATTCGTGTGAATTCGTGGCAAACACCCTCGATGCCCTTCGCAACCATCAACGGAATTCAACTGCGTTACGAATCGCAAGGCACGGGAACGCCCATCGTCTTTTTGCACGGCCTCGGCTCCAGCGCCGCCGATTGGGCGTTGCAGGTTCCGGCTTTCGCCCAACACCATCGCACCCTCACCGTCGATTTGCGCGCGCACGGCCAATCGGCCTATGCCGGTTCGCTCATCATCGAACAGATGGCGGCTGATGTGTCTGGGTTGCTGACCCAACTTGAGATCAAGCAGGCGCACATCGTCGGGCTGTCGATGGGTGGCTGTGTGGCGCTGGCGCTGGGCCGGCAGCATGCCGCGCAGGTGCGCTCGCTCGTCTTGGTCAACACCTTCGGGCGTTATCAACCGGCGGGTTGGGATGGGATAGTGCGCGGGCTGCACCGGTTATGGCTGTTACAGTTTCGCACCGTCCGTGACGTGGCCGCCCTGGTGGCGAACGGGTTATTTCCTTTGCCCGAGCAGAAGCTGCTCTACGACGCGGCTGTGGCCAGCCTGAGCCAAAATTCAAAGGTCACGTATTGGGCGGCGCTACACGCCCTGCGCCGCTTTGATGCGCGCGCGCAACTGGCCGCGATCCGTTGTCCAACCTTAGTGGTGATGGGGGATCGTGACCGCACCGTGCCGCGCGCGGCGGGGGAGCGGCTGGCGCGCAACATCCCCGGCGCGCAGTCACTTGTCGTCGCCAACTCCGGCCACGCCACGCCGATGGATCAGGCCGAAGTCTTCAATGCCGCGGTGCTGGAGTTTGTGGGGAGTGTGGAATAAACCCTACCGGCGACCAAAAACTCTTCGGCAAACGAACGGGTGGCCGACGACGGCGGCCAGAGCACGATCAGCCAGACTTTACATACGCCCTGACAAAATGAGATTTCCGTCTTGACACAATGGAACATACGTTTTATATCTGTACACGGTGGTTACCCCGATGGGAGTGAGGGAAAATCGGATGGCGACCACCTGACGGGTCATAAGTGCTAGCAAGTCACATCCTTGTTGAACACCCAAACCTCTCAAAATGAAGCTGACTGTAAAACCATTAACGCCGGA
>JBQTJD010000398.1:0-1642 GCA_052387475.1 Anaerolineales bacterium
CGAGGGCGTGTTGGCGACGGCGTCTGGCGATGGACGGCCAAGCTTCTGGCCAGCGATCGTTGCAGACGAGATTGCGCAGGGCCAGCATCGGGTTGACGGACGCGCGCTGCCAGTGCATGCCACTGCCTTTCAGGCGCGCTTCGACCACCAGCTTGTTGGCGCTTTCGACGCAGCCGCTGCCGATGGGCCAACCAGCGGTTTGGAACGTTGGGTACTGCATGAGCGCGACGCGTTTTTCCAAGTAGGCCAGGGCTTCGCTCACGCCGGGCGCGTTGGGATGCGCCCGGTGCAAGGCGCGCAACTCGGTCAATAGCGGGTCCGAGCCGTTGTGCTTGAGTTGATGCAGTTGGGCCGTGAACCAATCGGCCGGTGGGCTCTGGCCATCGCCGAGCGTGGCGGCGCCAATGGCGCTGACGTATTCGGCGGCATGCGGGAAGTCCAGGATGCGGACGGCGTCCCGGCGGTGATAGTCGATGAAACCTTGCAGCCACTCGGCGCCATCGGTGACGGCCGCCACCGCCTGAGCACTTTCTACCCCACGCCGGTGAGTTTCGACCAGGGCCAGACGGCCAAAGCTGTCGCTGTCAGTCAGGCGTGAAAAGTACGACAAGGCGGTGGTGTGCACCGTCAGTTCACCGTTATCCTTTACCGGTTCGGTCACTTCACCAATGGCTAGCGTTTTGACTTCGGCCCAGCTGCCATCCATTAGCGGCACCATCGCGCCGTCTGCGCTCATCACCAATTTGTCTGGCCCAGCCGGCACCGGGTACGGCAAGATCTCGAGGATCGTCCAGCGTCGTTGAGTAAGCCCGGCGGCTTGGGCCGGTGTCCGCAGCCGGAAGCGGGATCGAGTATGTGGAGCGAGCGGTTTGCCGAGCGGCAGACGCCAGCTGTGGTGGGGGCGAGCTAAGTGGTAAACCGCGCGCCACCATTCAAGCTGTAGGGTTAACTCACCGAGTAAATGGGACGCGCTCCACGAGCATCGAACCAGGCCGGCGATGGATCGGCGGAGGGTAAGGTTGAGTCGTTCGATGAAGGCGGTTTGAATGCGGCCGGAGAAGCCGTGGATGTTGAGGGCCTGGCGATAATCTCCGGTTTACCGAGAAGGATCTGCTGAATGTTGCCCAGCACGAGAGATCCAACGGCGGACGGTTGTTTCAGAGAGTTGGAAGACGCGGGCGTCGGCCTGAGTACTCAGACCTTCGGCGACAGCGTGTAAGACTTGGGCGACACGGGCTGGCGATGTACCGGCGTAAGGGGTGCGCGGCCGTCGAGGGTGAGGAGGATGTCGGGAGGTTTTGGGCGCTGCGGTCCAGTTGTCGAAGCGGCCCAGTTCAGCGAGCAACCCCAGGAACACCAGGGTCAGCCACCAGGTGAGCAATGATTCTCAGAATGGAGTTAGCATCGCATCGTCACCAAAGCCGCGAAAAGGTGAGGATGCTTGGTCTAGCCAACCTCGTCAAGTGGCCCTGGAATGTCCAACTGAGGAATAGGTGAGACCCGAACAGAGCAGTTGCCAAAGTGTTTGAACTTATGTATACTGCGGCCTGTTGTCCAAATGGCATGGTGGGCTACGACCGGCAGCAGCCGCGGCTAGGGCAGGGCAGCGTGGCCTGGTGGTCAAAAGTATACGTTTCAGGGA
>JBQTJD010000399.1:0-2457 GCA_052387475.1 Anaerolineales bacterium
GACATGTGAACCTCCTTGGTGGATGCCAAGGATCACATGGACCGAATAATGCGAAGAAACCGGCGCAAAACGCGCAACTTACGGCCCTAAGGGCTCGTGCAAAAACAAATTCCGTCGTTCCAGCGTAATAAGAACATTTCAGATCGTGCCGCCCCTCGGGGATGAACGATGGGTAGCTTGCGTAGAGTCTGAAAAACAAGCCCCGGCAATCAATCGGGCTCTATACAGGCGCAGCACATAATGTTATGAAGCCGCCTAGTGTGTCACACGAAGGCGGAATGATAACATTATGCGCACCGCACACTTTGACGCCGACACGCTGCAACGGCTGTTCGAGCGCCGACAGATCGCCGCGCTGCCGCAGTTGAAGGCCGCGCTGGGCACCGAGGTCGCCATGACGGTGTTCCGCAAGCTCGCCGCGCTGTCCTATCTCACCAGCTATTCGCATCGCGGGGCGTACTACACCCTGCCCGGCATCGCCCGCTTCGATGCCCAGGGCCTGTGGTGTTGCCGCGAGGTCTGGTTCTCCCGTCACGGCACGCTGCTCGACACCTTGGTGGCCTGGGTCACCACGGCGCCGGCGGGCTACTTCGCCAGTGAGCTCGAGGGGCTGCTGCACGTGCCGGTCAAAGACGCCTTGCGCGTCCTGGTGCAGCGCGGACGGCTCAGCCGTCACGCGCTGGAGGATCGTTGGCTGTACGGCGCCAGGGATCGCACGCGTCAACGCGAACAACGCCTGCAACGGCAGCGGCAGAGGGAGGCTTTCCCGTTGGCCCCGTTCGCCGACTTGACGCGCACGCAGACCGAGGAACTCAAGGCTGCGGTGGTGTTGTTCTACAGCCTGCTCGATGAACAACAGCGCCGCCTGTTCGCGGGCCTGGAGAGTTTCAAGTACGGTCATGGCGGGGATACGCTGCTGGCTCATCTGCTGGGCCTGGATCCGGATACGGTCGCGCGCGGCCGGCGCGAACTGCTCTCGAGCGAGGTGCAACACGAACGCATTCGGGGGGCGGGCGGCGGACGGCCGCGGGCCGAAAAAAAAACCCGCGCCTGCTGAAGCAACTGCGTGCCTTGCTGGCCGACTCGCTGGCGGGCGACCCGATGGGACGGCGCCGTCCGCGCACGCATCGGCGCTTGCGCCAGATCGCTCACGCGCTGGCGCACTGGGGGCTGCCTGTCAGTGCCAACACCGTGCGTCGTTTGCTCGACCAGCTGGGTATCGCGCTGCGCGGCAACCGCAAAGATCTTTCCAGCGGCAGCGGCCCGCAACGGGACCGGCAGTTCCGTTATATCGCACAACAACGCCAGCGCTTTGTCCGAAAGGCTCAGCCGATCATCAGCGTCGATACCAAGAAGAAGGAACTGGTGGGCTGTTTCAAAAATCCGGGCCGTGGCTGGAGCGCACAGCCGGTGCGGGTCAAGGATCACGACTTCCGCTCCGAGGCACTCGGCATGGCCATCCCCTACGGCATCTATGACCTGCAGGCCAATCGCGGTTGCGTTTGCGTCGGCACCACGCACGACACCCCGCAGTTCGCCGTCCAGTCCATTGGTCACTGGTGGCATCGTCAGGGACAGCCCCGGTACGGGGCGGACTCTCATCTGCTCATCCTGGCCGATGGCGGGGGCAGCAACGGCTATCAGTGTCGCGCCTGGAAGTGGGCGCTGCAGGAATCTCTGGTGGACCCCTGTCAGCTGCCGGTCACCGTCTGTCACTATCCCCCCGGCACTTCCAAATGGAATCCCATCGAACACCGTCTGTTCAGCGAAATCAGCACACACTGGGCCGGCATCCCTCTGCAGAACTATCCGCTGATCCTCAAGCTTATCGGCGAAACGGTCACCACGACCGGACTCACCGTCAAAAGCCACCTCATCACCAAGAACTTCCCGACCGGCCTCAAAATCTCAGACGAGCAAATGCATCTGCTTCGTCTGCGAAAGCACCGCGTGCTGCCTCAATGGAACTACACTCTCTGGCCTCGACAAAACCCGAATTAGTTTTTGCACACGTCCTTAGTTTAGTTAGATGACGACTTTTCCGCGGACCCTGAACGCCCGGCGTTTGCAGGGGCCGCCGCTCGAACTCGGCGGCGGTGTGATCCCCGACGCGTTGCAGACGCTCACCTTGATCGACGCGTCGCTGCATGAGGATGAGGGGTTTCGGCGGCGTTGACGCATTTCTCGACGCCGGCCCATACGCGTTGCCGGGCGCGCACCTTGAGGGTGTGGCGTGGTTCCGGGCCTCGGAAAACGACCGACCCGTCGCCGTAGATCGCGAATGTGTTGACTCCAGCGAATTATTGCGGTGCCGTGGAACCGTAGCCTGCGGCAGTTTCTCGAACACGATGAGGTTCGCCATGACGCACCGGCCGGTCGTCCAGTCCAACCCCGAGATACTCGGAGGCGAGCCCGTGTTCGTGGGGACCCGCGTGCCTGTCAAGAACCTGATTGACT
>JBQTJD010000400.1:0-10896 GCA_052387475.1 Anaerolineales bacterium
CACTTGCGTGCCGAGACTGAACTGACAACGGACTGGCAGCGGACGAACGGACTAAAACGGACGAGGCGCATCCGCTCTCATCCGTTCGTCCGTTTCGATGTCCGTTGACAGATAGTCAGCGCACCACTTCCGCCATCCAAAAATCCCCGCGCCCGTTGTTGAGCAGCAAGTGCTGGCCGTTCGGCATCAGCGCAAAGTACGCGTCCCAGTGCTCCTGGCTCAAATCGCGCACCATGCCGCTGGCCACGTCTACCGCGATGATGCGACGGCCATCCTGCACGAAGGTGGCAACGAAGACCACGCCGCCATCCGGCGTCCACTGCGGCGGGTCAGCGGCATCTCGCGGGGCGATCTCCACCTTCAACCGCACCGCGCCGTCGCGCCCGATCACCCACAGCCGCAGCGGGCGGAAGTTGTTCACATCGCGATCAATGACGGCCAGCGCGGAACCGTCCAGCGTCCATTCCATCGCGGCCGGCGTTAACCCGGTGACGCGCACTTCGTTCGCGCCATCGGCGTCGGCGAGGCACAGCACCGTGTCACCGCACACCAGCGCGACGCGGGCACCATCGGGTGACGGGCGCGGCGCATTCTCCACCAGCACATTTTGTCGGATCAGTATCGGATCACCGCCCGCATACGGCGCACGCCAAAGTGTGCCATCGGAAATAAACCACACGCCGTCGGTGGTGAGACCGGGTATTTGATCGCTCGCGAGGCCGGTGACGAGGGTCGTTGCTCCAATACGCGAGGCCGCGTCACGTGGGATCACATCAATCGCAAATGGATGCGAAGGATCAGCGGCATGCGCCGCTGCATCGAAGCGTGTGAGCGTGATGAAGCCGCCATCCGGTGAGAAACCATACGCGCGCACATCGCCCACCGCGCCGATGGGCTGTGGCTGCGGCGGCCCGCCGTCGAGCGGAACGAGCCACAACTGCCGCTGGCCCGCATCCACCTCGACCGCCATTAAGAACGCACTGGCATCTGGCGCGACGACCAGCCGCTCGACGCGCACACTCTCCCACAACCAGTGATTGGGGTTGGCTTCGTCGAGCCGGTTGGCCAGTGGATGCAATTCAAGTTTCTGCACCGCGCCAAAACGGATGGGCGATGACGAATCCGCGAACGGCTGCCCGGGAAAATCAAGATGCTGACTGCGCAAGCGTTCGAGGCCGTCATCGCGCCAGCCCGCCAGCCACAGACCGCCAACATCCGAACTGGGCCGGAAGAGCGGCACGGGATAAAGGCGCGACGTGCCATCGGCGTAGATGAAGCGTGTGGTCACCAGCGCGACGCGGTTGTAATGGGGATGCAGCCCGACGCGCAGTATTTCATATGCCTTCAACGGCTGAACGGGATCAAGCGGTGCGAGGCCGCGCTGGCCGATGAGCTTTTCAAGCTGTGGGTGGAGCGTGCCCGCCGGGTCGCCGGCGATGATAAAGGCGTTCTTGAACGGCAGTTGCGCATCGAACGAGTAGCTGCCGGCCACGCGCCAATACAAGCCAAATGGATTGGGGAGGGCCGAGAACGGCGGCACAAAGCCTGTGAGCAACACCGCCGCGATCATCGCCCCGATGATTGTCGGCCACACGCTCCGGCGTGTGAAGATGAAGAGCGTGCCCGTACCGAGCAACGCCGCTGCCAGCCACGGCAGCGCACTCAACCACGAGGAGGCGGGCGCGATGTGTGTGGGCGGCAACGTCAGGCCGGGTTGCAACGAAGCCGGCGGCGCACTCGCCCCACCCTGCGCCATGGTCTGCGTCTGCAACGCGAAGAGCCAGATGAGGGCGGCCAGACCACCCAACGCCAACACATCGCCTAAACGGGCTAGCATACGGCGGGGGATGGGCGATCGATCCGGCTTCAACGCCCGGCGCGGTCGAATGGCACGGATCGCGGCCAACGCATCATCCTGTCGTTCGTAGACAGCAAGCATTGCCCGGCATTCGGCGCACGTCGCGAGGTGGGCATCCACCGCGCGGCGCTCTTCCAGCGTGAGGTCGCGATAATAAGCGAGTTGATCCGTTACATGCTCAGTCATGGCTCACGTTCGTAGACACTGCGCAATTGTTGCCGCGCGCGCACCAGCCGTTGCTTCACGGCATCAACGGAGATGTTGAGCGTCGCGGCGACCTCGGCCACGCTGAACTCGTGACAGGTATACAGCACCAACGGCACACGATACTCGTCGCTGAGTTTCAGCAAGGCGCGCCGCATCTTCTCGGAGTCGATTGGATCGCTGCTGTGTGAGTCGGCCACGATCGGGGCCTCATGGCCAAACAGCGGCAGCCAACTCAACAACCGCGCACGGCGGATGTGGTCACGCGCGAGGTTGGTCGCGATGCGATAGGTCCACGCGCGCGGATTTTCGAGCATTGGCAACTCGCGGCGGGCGCGCCACACGCGGGTGAACGTCTCTTGCGTCAAATCTTCGGCCAGCCGTGGGTCGCCGAGCAATCGATACAGATAATTGAGGATCGGCGTTTCGTAATCGGCATACATCCGCTCGAAGAGGGCGGCAAGCTCGCGCTCGGCGGGCTGGGCGTGGGGCGCGCTCACAGGGTAAGCTCGGCGGAGTGGCTGAGTGTCAGACAGCGGCATCATACTTGGGTGAGTATGACGCGTCGCGTTGAAATTGGTGACAATAATACTTCAAGCGCGGGAGCGGGGGGAGCAGTGGCGGGCGCAGGGTGCATTTCTGGAAAGTGGCCGATTTGCTCCAAGCCCGCGTCCTCGCGGGCGTTCTGGCAGGACATCCGTCCGCGAGGACGCGGACGGGGAGCGGGCGACCAAAAATCTGAAATGCACCCCGGGCGCAGTAGCGGGCACAGTAGCACGGGGAGAAACACCCTTGCTCCACCGCGCCCATGTTCCCATGCTGGGTTACAATTGCGCCTTAACCAAACGCTCGAAAGGATAGACCGTGTCCAAGAAATATTCTGCTCCGCCTGCGATGGTGATTGACGCCAAGAAAAAGTACAGCGCCACCTTCAAAACTGATCAGGGCAACTTTGTCATCGAACTCTTCGCCGATAAAGCCCCGGTGACGGTCAATAACTTCGTCTTCCTAGCGCGCGAGGGGTTTTACGACGGTGTGACGTTTCATCGTGTCATCAAAGGCTTTATGGCCCAGGGCGGTGACCCGACCGGCACCGGCACCGGCGGGCCGGGCTACAAATTCAAAGACGAGTTTCATCCCGATCTCAAGCACAACGGCCCCGGCATCCTCTCCATGGCCAACGCCGGCCCCGGCACCAATGGCAGCCAGTTCTTCATCACGTACGGCCCCACCCCTCACCTCGATCAACGCCATTCGGTCTTTGGCAAAGTGACGCAAGGTCTGGATGTGGTACTCGCCATCCCGGAGCGCGACCCCGGGCGAGCGACGAAACCGGGCGCGGCGATTCAATCGATTGAGATCACCGAGGCTTGATGGGCGACACGGGTGAACGCCGATTGAAGTTCGCGTTCATCCGCGTTGATCTGCGGCCAATGACTCAGCCCCCTCCATCCCCCGCCAAAGAACACACCTCGTGGAAGCTGCAACTCGCGCGCGTGGGGATGTTGCTGTTCGTCGTGGCGGTGAGCGTGTTTGTGTACAGCATCCGCGACCAGGCCGACCTCTTGCAAGCATACGGCTATCCGGGAATATTTCTGCTCTCCATCCTGGCCAGCGCGACGATTGTGCTGCCCGCGCCGGGGCTGGCCTTCGTGTATGGCGCGGGCACGTTGCTCAACCCGGTGGGCGTTGGCATCGCCGCCGGACTGGGCGCAACGTTGGGCGAACTTTCGGGGTATGTGGCCGGGTTCAGCGGGCAGACCATCGTCGAGAATCGCGCGCTGTACGACAAGCTGAAGGGGTGGATGCAGCGTTACGGGGCGGTGACGATTGCGGTGCTGGGATTTTTGCCGTTGCCGATTTTCGATCTGGCTGGGGTGGCCGCCGGTGCGCTGAAGATGCCGGTCGCCCGCTTCTTGCTGTTCTGCGCAGCGGGCAAAATCCCGAAGATGCTGTTGGTGGCTTTCGCCGGGGCCTATTCTGTTGATTGGATCACACAGTTCTTTCAGTAACTCACCTTACGCAGCCTCTCCTGCTTGTCATTCCGAGCCGCATAAGCGGCGCAACAGTAGTTGCCGTGCAACAGTAGTTGCGCCAGCGTCGTTTTGCGGCGAGGAATCTCTACTTTGGAGCCAGAGACTCCGCGTTCTGCGAACGACCGCGTGCTTCGCTTGGCGAAGCCACGCTCGGAGTGACATCGATAAGTGCGTAAGGTGTGTCAATAACCGATGACGCCGACCAACCGCAACTCGTTGTTGGTGATTGAAGACGACGACCTGACCGGACGGCTGATCCGTGTCAACATGGAACGCGCGGGTTTCCGGGTGATGGTGTCTCGCACGGCCACCGAGGGGCTTCAACTCGCACGCCAGCACACACCCGATCTCATTATCACCGACGCGTATCTGCCAGACATGGATGGGTTGCACATCTGCCGCGCCCTGGTGGAGGAAAGCCGCACGCGCCACATCCCGATCCTGTTCATCTCCGGCCACGCCCGCGCCGAGCAAGTGCTCGCGGCGCTCGAACACGGCGCGGATGATTATCTCGTCAAGCCGTTTGACTATCGCGAAATGGCCGCCCGCGTGCGGGCGCACATCCGCCGCGCACAACTCAAGCCGGCGCTCAACCCGCTCAGCGGCCTCCCCGGCAACCTCATCATCGAGCATGAAATCCGCCGCCTCACCGAAGCCGGGGCCGCCAGCGCGCCGTTCGCCGTGCTGTACATCGACCTCAACAACTTCAAGTCGTACAACGATGTCTATGGCTTCCCGGCCGGCGACGAGATGTTGCACGCGCTGGCGAACGCCGTCAGCACTGCCGTGCTTGAAATGGGCAACGAGTCGGATTTGGTCGGCCACATTGGCGGCGATGACTTCATCGGCATCAGCACGCCCGAGCGCTCGGATGCCATCGCGCAACGCATCATCGCCGATTTCGACCGGCAGGTGCCCGAGTTATACACCCCGGTGGATCGGCGGCGTGGCTATATCATCGCCAAAGACCGGCAGGGCATGATCCGCAAATTCCCGATGGTCGGCGTCGTCATCGCCATCGTGCACAACGAGCACCGGCCCATCAGCAGCCACTGGGAGGTGGGCGAGGTCGGCGCGGAACTCAAAGCCTTTGCGAAGACGCGTGGTGGCAGCGTGTATGTGAAGGACAAACGGCGCGGGTAATCCCTGATCCCCAATCCCTTTAGGTGCACGAGGGATTAAGGGTAAGGGGTTAAGAAGACCGCAAGTATCCATGACTTCTCTGAATGACCTGATCCGCGAACTCACGCGTGAAGACCCCCAACACCGGCGCGAAGCTGCGTTGCAGTTGGGCGAGATCGCTTCGGCCACCGCCTGTGAGGGGCTGATCGGCGCGCTCGGCGACCCGCATCTTTCTGTGCAAGAGGCCGTCATCCTGTCGTTGGTGAAGCAGACCTACCCCGATAAGATCAGCCTGCTGGTCAATGTGCTGCAAGAGAATAACCCGGTGCGCCGCAACGCCGCCCTCAACGCGCTGCTCGAAATCAGCGCCGAGACGCCGGCGCTGGCCCTCGATGCGCTCAGACATTCATCCATTGACGTGCGCCAGTGGGCGGCGGAGATGTTGGGTGAGATCAACGAGGCCAGTTCCGTAACCGCACTGCTCGAACGGCTGGAAGACGCGGACGAATTTCCCAACGTGCGGCGCGCGGCGGCGCAATCGCTCGGGCGGCTGGGCAACACGAGCGCTACACCCACGCTCATGAGCGCCGCCACGCACGGTGATTTTTGGATGCGGCAGGCGGCGATTGAAGCCCTCAGTCGCTTGGGGGATGAGCAGGTCGTCGAGCCGCTGCTCACGTTGATGAGGCAGGATGCGTGGACGCGGCCGGCCGTCATCAAAGCGCTGGGCAACATCGGCAGCACGGCGGCCATCCCCGACCTGGTCACTGCGCTCGAAGATCAAAGCGCCGCGGTGCGCACGGCCAGCCTCGAAGCCATGTTCCGAATCGTGATGGAGCCAAGCGGGCGGCGCACCGGCACGCCCCGCACCGCCATGCTGCGGCCCGTCATCCCGGTGGCGCCGCTGCGACGCGAGCTTAACGCGCGCGCATTGCCCAACAGCGCCTACGCCGCGCACCTGCTCGGCTGGCTCGGCGATCGCACCGCCCTGCCCGATTTGCTCGAAAGCATCAACGCCTCCGAGGAAGCGCTGCGCGATGCGGCCATCGAATCCATGCTGCGCTTCGGCTCGGCCGCCGTGCCCGTGCTGGTCGCCGCCGTCACGCGCCCCGAACCCGCCTTGCGCGAGCGCATCATCGAACTGCTCGGAATGTTGGGCGATCAAAGCGTCGTGCCCGTGCTGACCGAACTCCTCAACGACCGGCAGATTACCGTGCGGCAGGCGGTGTTGCGGGCGTTGGGCGCGCTCGGCGGTGAAGAGGCGTATACCGGACTCTTGCAAGCCCTCAACGATCCAGCCACGCGCGACACCGCGCTCGGGATTTTGAGTCAGTTCAACGACCCCGCGCTCGTCGGCGAGCTTAAGACACACTTGCAACGCTATTTGTACGAGAGCAAAAGCGCCAGTGGCTTGCGTTGGGCAGCGGCGCAGGCGTTGAGTCTGTTAGGCGATGAGGCCGCCGTCAGTATTTTGCTCAACGCCACCCGCCTGCCCGATGATTTGATCCGCAAGCCCGCCGCCGAAGCCCTGGCCCGCGTGCGCGGCCGTCGCGCGGTGAACGTGTTGATCGAGGCGCTCGGCGACCGCGACTGGCTCGTACGCCAAAAGGCCATTGAAGCGCTGAGCAGCATTCAGGACAGCCGCATCGTCGCCGCCCTCATCCCGTTGGCCCGCGACCCGGAATGGCGCGTGCGCTGGTCTCTGGTCGCCGCGCTCGGGCGGATGCGTGACAGCCGCGTGTACGGGCCGCTGTTGGATTTGGCCCGCGACGCCGACCGGTGGGTGCGCCATCGCGCGATGGAGGTGTGCGGGCGGATGGAGGACAGCCGCGCGGTGGAGATCGCCGTGCGCGGCTTGAAGGACGCCGAGCCAACGGTGCGCATCGCCGCGCTCGACGCGCTGCAACCGCAACGCGAGCCGGCGCTCATCGGCCCGATTGCCGAGCTGACGCAGGACCCCGACGCCGAGGTGCGGGAGACGGCGGCGCGCACGCTGGCCTTCGTCGCCGGCGCAAACGCCATCGACTCGCTGACGATGCTCGCCCACGATCCGATGGACAATGTGCGCGCGACGATTGGCTACGTGCTGGGGGAACTCGGTTCGGAGGAAGGCATCCCCGCGCTGGAGACGTTGCTGCGCGATTCAATCCCGGCAGTGCGCCAACAAGCCGGCGACGCGCTCGCCCATATCGGCACCACGCTGGCGTTGCAATCACTGGTCGAGGCGCTCACGCATCCTACGGTGAAGCCGGAGGCGCAGGCGCGTTTGCTGGCGGTGGGCGAGCCGGCGTTGCGCGTCCTCATCAGCGCCACACGTTCCCCACAAACCGAACTGCGCATCGCCGCCGCCGAGACGCTGGCCCGCACCGGCAACGCGCAAGTCGCCAGCGCGCTGCAAGTCATGCTCCGCGACGCAGACCAGCGCGTGAAGGCGGCGGCGGAAGAGGCGATTAGGGCGTTGACGGGGAAATAAAGCGCGTTGCGTTTTTGAAATGCGCTCATCCGTCACACCTGCGCAAGCGGGTGTCCATGCCACGCGATGGATTCCCGGTTGCACGGGAATGACAGCCGCAAGCAGTGTGATCCATGACCCGCTCAATCGCATCCCTCACACTCGTCGTGCGCGATTATGATGAGGCGATTGTGTTCTTCACTGGCGCTTTGCGTTTCAAGTTGTTGGAAGACACGCCGCTTGGGGACGGCAAGCGTTGGGTGCGCGTTGCCCCATCCGACTCCGTTGGAGCGGCGCTGTTGCTGGCGAAGGCTGCCACCCCCGAACAAACGAATCATGTGGGCGATCAAACCGGTGGCCGTGTGTTTTTATTCCTTGAGACCACGGACTTCTGGGGCGATTACAATCACATGCTCGCCCACGGCGTTCAATTCGCTGAACAACCGCGCCACGAGTCGTACGGCTGGGTGGTCGTGTTCTCCGACTTGTACGGCAACAAGTGGGATCTACTGCAACGCAAGGCCGATTGACGCTGGGGCAGCGCTGACCAGCGCGAAGGCCGCAGCCGAGGCGGTGATTAAGGCGTTGACGGGGAGTCGTTGTTAAGCTCGCATAACTTGTCGTCCATCAACTTACCGCAAGCGAATAGTTCTTATGCACTCTGGTGACATGCCTGCCACAAAAATGGACATCAACGTATCTCTCGTGGGCCAGTTGGTCACCCCGCAGTTCCCCCAGTGGGCAGGCCTTCCTATCAAGCCAGTTGAATTCGACGGGTGGGACAACAGAACCTTCCATCTTGGGGAAGATATGACTGTGCGCCTACCCAGCGCCGAGGGGTACGCCGCGCAAGTGGAAAAGGAACACCGCTGGTTGCCGAGACTTGCGCCGCTCCTACCGCTGCCCATTCCCACACCGCTCGCGAAAGGAGTTCCCAGCCACGGCTATCCTTGGCATTGGTCAATCTACCAGTGGATCGAGGGCGAGATTGCGACAATCGAGCGAATCGCTGACCTCCCCCAATTTGCGATCACGCTGGCTCAGTTCATCGCCGCCCTGCAGCGAATCGATCCCACCGATGGACCACCCGCCGGGCAGCATAGCTTTTTTCGCGGCGCACCCCTGGCAGTTTATGACACCGAGACCCGCAACGCGATTGCGGTCTTGGACGGCAAGATCGACACCGACGCTGCAACGGCGGTGTGGGAAACAGCCCGCCAGGCGACCTGGCACGGCTCACCCGTTTGGTTCCACGGGGACATTGCTGCGGGAAACCTGTTAGTCAAAAACGGTCAGCTAAGCGCCGTCATCGATTTCGGGTGTTCGGGCGTGGGCGACCCCGCCTGCGACGTGACGATTGCGTGGACGCTCTTGTCAGGGGAAAGCCGGGAAGCGTTCCGTGCAGCGCTGCCGGTCGATGGCGCAACCTGGGCGCGCGGTCGTGGCTGGGCCCTGTGGAAGGGCCTGATTACACTTGCCGAACACATCAACACCAACCCCTTAGAAGCAGGCAAGGCTCGACGCGTCATCGATGAAGTGCTTGCCGATCATAAGCACGCCATATGACACACGACCACATCCAGCCATATTCAAAATTGGTCTGCTGTTGCACAACTACTTCTGCGTCCGGCCCGGCAAGTCAGTGAAGTCGCTGAAAGATGTCGGCTCTGCTGGCGCGTGGCTTGATGCGTTCCATGGCTTGCTACACTTCCCCCGCGAACGCCCGGTGCAGCAGCGTTTGAAACAGATGCTCCGCCTGCCGTAGGGCTTCGCCCTGTTGGGAGCCGAGGCGTTCATGTTTCTGTGCGATTCGAATAAACGCCTGTTGATGGGTCTTATTTGGTAGGGGAATCACAATAGTCTTGATCTCGCGTAGATGCAGATCGGGCACGCCTATACCACTTACGAGCCTGTCAGCCTGTGACTTGACAAATCTTGTTCGCAGAGCGGACTCCAAATACTTTGGCAGAACTACTTTTCTGTCAGGCTTCAAAAGCGCTACGCTTACAAAGACACTAAATTCGATGTCAGTGTCTACAATCTGTGGCAAACCATACGTGCCGACCTTGGTATAAAGAACATCGCCACGTTCTACGGGACAAGCCCTCCATATCCGTTCGTGCTCCTCACGACTAATGTATCTGACATCCGAAAAATCTAATCTTCCAGGAGTCCGCGTCAAGTTTCTTACTGAAAGAAATGGCACGCCTGACTCCAAGTAAGTAGGCGTTACATGCGTACCGTCTGTGATTTGATTACAGACCTTTTCCAGCGGCACAAGTGGCATGTTACTATCTCCGCCTTTGATTGCATCCCCAAACATCTCCAGGAACACGGATTGCAGGTAGGTGTCGCTCAGTTCCAGCGCGTAGCGGCGCAGGCGGCGCAGGCGGTCGGCCTTATCAAGGGTGGCGGCGATGCGGCGCTGTTCGGGGAGGGGCGGCAGTGGTATGGGGTATTCAACGAGTAGTTTCGGATCGAGGCGCGGGAGATTCGCGCCCGACACATTTGCGCTGGCCCAAGTAACAAAGGCCGGGGACAAAAGCATGGCCCAGAGATACGTACGCTCTAGCTCACCATCCTTCGGCAGCAATGGCAGAATTTCTGTCGTGCACACTCCAGAAAAATTCGGTTTCGACACCTTGTTCAAATAGGGTCGCAACTTGCCGTACAAAACGTGACCTGGAGTGAACTTGAACTTTGTGGCGAGAAGTGACTCGGGCTGACGTTGGAACTCTGGCGAAAATGCGCCAGTCTCTTTCTCGATATGCTCAAGACCGACATAGGGAAGGGTCGCACAGTCTTCGTCCGAGGCAACCGAACGGTCAATTTTCACTACTTGCCCAAGTTCCACGAATTTCATATCAGCTTCTGAAGTTCGGTGACCAGGGATTTTGCTTCGGCATCAAGCTTTAGCAACCTTTCGAGAGTGACCGCTGGCTTCTCGTAATACGCCTCGTCCGCGTCAGCCTGTCGGTAGCGGCTGGCGGAAAGGTCATACTTGTTCTCGGCCACTTGCTTCTTCGCCACCCAAAACTGCCGCGAGAGTTGGTCAAACTCTTTCTGCAACGGCGCAATCTCGGCTTCCAACGTTGCCAGCCGGGCTTTGTCCATTTCCAGCGCCTTGTGCGGCTCGGGGGGGCCCCCACACACCCACCCCCCCAGGCCGGGGGGGCGCCGCCCGGGGCCCCAAAAAAAAAAAAAACCCGGGGGATGGGGGCACC
>JBQTJD010000401.1:0-1771 GCA_052387475.1 Anaerolineales bacterium
ACTACCTCTCCGGCCGTCGGGCCAATTCTCCTATTGCCCGGCCATCAGGTTGTGCGAGCCACTTGGCCCATTCTATTGGCAGTCACCTAATTCAGGGAGAACATCGATGACGACTCTCACAGGGCAGATCATCCTGGCGGCAAAAAAGTTGCGCCGCACGCTCAAACTCAGTCCGATTCAATTTGTGTTTCGCCGGCTGCGCGAACACGGGGTTCGGCTCGACCAGCTGACGGCGCTCGAAGCCTTCGGGGGCACGGGCGTCAACCAGACGCCCGATCTCTACGCTGCGGTGAAACAACTTGAGATATGGGACCTGAACCCGGCGCGCCGTGCGCTGTTGCAGCAAAATTTCCCGAAGGCGCGCGTGGTCACGGGCGATTCCTATCTCATGATTCGACAAGTGGCGACGACGCACGATATGGTGGTGCTCGATAGCGCCGCGCGGATGGGAGAGCGCTATGAGTACTTTGAAATGTTCCCGCATGTGTTCAGGGTCTTCAACGATCCGGGCATCCTCATCGTCAACGAAGTCCCCATCATTCGAGATACCGACCCCGAACGGTTGCGCCAGCGTGAGGCCTTTTATCAAACCGGGCATCCCGAATATGTCACCTGGGATCAGATCAAAGTCATGCATCGCCGCATGGCGGCCGAATACGGCTGGGCGATTGACCATTTCTTCACCGAGCGTCGTTGGCAATTCAATTTCCGTCAGGATCCGGTCTACTACACTGTCCTAATGCTACGCCGGCTCTGAGCCGCTCAGCGAGCACTTATAATGCCGGGCATGCACAGGCCCGACCTCGCCTCAGCCCCCACCGAAGTCCGTGAGTATGTTGAATGGCTCGAAGCCGAGTTAGCGCGATTGCGCGCGGATGAGAAGACCGAGCCGGAAGCCCCGCTGGAGCCGGACGAGCCGCCCACTACACTCAACATCATTACGCTCACCGCGAGCGGACTCGCCAAACGCACACCGCGTCACCTCTACAGCCGCCAACGGCGTGGCGGCATGGGCGTGTTCGATATTGAGTCGGCGGACGATGACCCGCCCGTTGCTCTGGTGCAGGCCGAGGAGCGCGGACACATCCTCGTTATCACCGGCCACGCCCGTGCGTATCGCTTGCCCGTTTACTTCCTGAACGAGTCACCGCTACGCGCCAAGCCCGGCCCGTACATGAACTCGCTGCCCGCGCCGCAGAGCGGCGAGAGAGAAAGCGGAACAGTAATTCCGACGCTGCCCGTCGCGGGTGACGATGCGTGGCGTTTGGTCTTGCCCGCATTGTCCAATCCCACTGGCTACTTCGCCGTCGTGAGCGAGCGCGGTTTCGTGCGCGCGTTGCCCGCGCATCTCTTCGGCGAGACGATGCGTGAAGGGCTATTGTTATTCAAACCCGAGGAAGAGGGGGCGCCGGCGGCTGCGTGTTGGTGCCCATTGGATGGCGGTATCTTTCTCGCTACGCGGTTGGGGATGGGCGTGCGCTTTCCAGCCAGGACCATACCGTCCAATGGTGCGCCGGGTATCCGATTGGAGAACGGCGACGCGGTTGTGGCGGCCTGCGGTGTCCGTGACGACAGCGGCGTCTTTCGTCTCGGCGTGGACGGCAAGGGCACTATACGCGCGATGAGCGGCTTCAATGCCAACAAAGCGCCGGGCGCGGGCGGCAAAATCGCTATGAAGACCGATGAACTCGTAGGCGCGGTGACCGTCGGCACGGACGCCGACATTTTCATCCTCTCGCATCTGAGCAAACTCATCCGCTTCAAGGCCGCC
>JBQTJD010000402.1:0-2495 GCA_052387475.1 Anaerolineales bacterium
CGCTTATTTGCGCGCCCGCTTGAGCTGCTTGTTAGGCGGCGTGTACTGGACCGCGTACTCCAAACCGACAATCCCTGTCTTCTCGTAAACTTTGTGGCTGGTCAGCTTCAGCTTCGTCTCCTTGGCCGGTGGCGGAAGCAGCGCGATGCCACCGCCGAGCAGTACAGGCATGACGCCGACCTCCACTGTGTCCACCAACCGCGCGTTGAGGAGACTGCCAAAGAGTACGCCGCCACCAGGCACCGGGGTTTTATCAGGTATTCCAGTTGCCTGCTGCAGAGTATAAGACCGTTTCCACAAGTCGCAAGACCCACCCTCCGCTCAAAGAAATTGCTCGCCTAACTGCGGGAAGACGTACAAACTCAGTATTATTCCATCCGCACCCGCAGCACTTCCAGCGCCGTCTCCAGTGTGCGTTCGATATCGGCGGAGGTGTGCGCGGCGCTGATGTGGTTGCGCTTGATCGCGGTTGGGATCATGAAGATGCCGCGCTCGCACATAGCCTTGCGGAACGCGACATCGCGCGCTGTATCATTGCGCAACAGGTCGGTGTAGCTTTCGATGACGCCGCTCATAAAGTACGGCACCACTACCGAGCCGAAGCTCACCACCTTCATCGTCAACCCCAACTCGTCGCCGATGGATTGCAATCCGGCGCGCAGTTGCTCGGCCAGCGCGAAGCAATGGCGGTGCACTGCGCCATCTTCGAGTTCGGCAATCGTCGCTAGCGCGGCTGCCACGCCCATCGCGTGACCGTTGTACGTGCCCGACAGCATCACGCCGCCGCCCGGCGCAAATCGCTCCATCAGTTCGGCTTTGCCCGCCAGCGCCGCGATGGGATAACCGTTCGCCATCGCTTTGGCTAACGTGGCCAGGTCGGGCAGCACCCCACAAATTTGCTGGTAGCCGCCGAGCGCGTGGCGGAAGCCAGTGATGACCTCATCGTAAATCAGCACCGTGCCGTGCCGCGTGCACAGGTCGCGCAACGCGCGCAGAAACTCAGGCCGGGGCATGACGATGCCGATGTTGTGCGGGATGATCTCGACCAGGATGGCGGCGATCTCATCGGCTTGCGCCAGCATCAGTTCGTTGATCGCTTCCACGTCGTTGAACGGCATCACAATGGTCTGATCAATCACCTCCGGCAACATACCAAGCGAGAGCGGGTCTTTCTGCCCGATCTTCTCCGGCGGGCTGATAACGTTCATCAACACCGCGTCATGCCAGCCGTGATACGTCCCCTGAAACTTCACAATCTTCTTGCGCCCGGTGACGGCTCGCGCCAGCCGCAACGCGTAGAAAGTCGCCTCCGAGCCGCTGTTCGCCAGCATCACCCGCTCCGCGCATGGCACGTGCTGGCAAATCTTCTCTGCCAGCGCCACTTCCAAATCGGTCACACCCGCGCCGATCAAGTCCACTTTATCCATAGCCGCCTTCACCGCGGCATTCACGCGTGGATGATTGTGCCCGAGGATATAAGGCCCGTACGCAGCGTGATAATCGAGATACTGCTTGCCATCGGCATCAGTAAGGTAGGCGCCCTGAGCGCCCACAAAGGCCAGCGGCCAGGGCAATGCGCGATTAACCGAATTGAGGCCACCGGGCAGCACGCGTTGGGCGCGTTCGACAAGAGCTTGATTTTGAGTCATGAAATTATCTCCGAGTTCGGATATGGCCTCAGGATTTTACCTGAGCCTTGCACGGCAGATGGAGTGTTTGAGAGTGCGGACAGGCCTGACCCGTGGATGTCTTGCGAACCGCAAACGGTTTGGTTGGGATATGAACGGGGAGGCGACACCAACAAGTATCCCCACAGGTCTGGTATAAACAAACCTGTGGGGGTCGTAGCAGGGGGCTACGAGTGAAGTCGGGGCGGAGCGATTTGAACGCTCGACCTCTCAGTCCCGAACCGAGTGCTCTAGCCAAACTGAGCCACGCCCCGAAGTAGGTCGGGATTATAAGTGAGCGTATCTGAATCGGCAAGGTGATTGAATGTCTTTCTTGGCCATCGGTCTCGTGTTGTGCTCCACATTTTTGCACGCGGGTTGGAACTTGATGGTGCGCGACCAGCGCCACAGCGAAGTGTTCACACGGACATTGCTGTGCATCTTCGTCATCGGCCTTGGGCCGGCGCTGGCGGCTGAAGTGTGGGGGACTCCCATCATCCCCATGGCGGCCGGTTACTTGATCGTGGCGGGCGTGTTTCAGGCGATCTACTACCTTGGGTTGAAGTTCGGCTATCGCAGCGGCGAGTTCACGGTCGTTTATCCGTTGGCGCGCTCGGTGCCGGTCATGGCATTGGCGCTGCTCGATATGCTGTTGGGCCGGACGCCGTCGTGGCTGGGTTGGCTAGGGATCTTGTTGGTGTCGCTCGGCTGCCTGCTCGTTCCACTGCGCTCATGGCGCGAACTGCGACCAGCGAACTATCTCAACCATGGCGTGGGCTGGGCGCTGGTGACAGCCATCGGGGTCGTGGGCTACTCGCTCACCGATAG
>JBQTJD010000403.1:0-5603 GCA_052387475.1 Anaerolineales bacterium
TCCGATTCACCCTCTCAAAGTCCCCAATGACCCTCCTCATGCTCATCCGCCACGGCGAAAACGAATACACCCGCACCGGCAAACTCGCCGGCTGGACGCCAGGCGTGAGTTTGAATGACACCGGGAAAAAGCAGGCGCTGGCATTAGCGGAAAAACTCAAACCCGCACCCATTGCCGCTTTATATTCCAGCCCGCTGGAACGTGCGCGCGAAACTGCTGCCCCGTTGGCTGAGGCGAAGAAATTGAAGGTCGAACTCGTAGAGGGCCTGGGCGAAGTGCAGTACGGAGAGTGGCAGGGCAAGAGCCTCAAACGGCTGGCGCGCACGAAATTATGGCGCACCGTGCAGGGCGTGCCTTCGGCGATGCAGTTCCCGGAGGGTGAGACGTTCCGTTCGGTGCAGGCGCGCGCGGTGGACGCCGTGGAGGCGATTGTGAAGCGCCATCCCAAGGACACCATCGCCGCCGTCTCACACGGCGACGTCATCAAACTCATCGTAGCGCATTATTTGGGCCTGCCGATGGATTTGTTTCAGCGGGTGATGATCAGCACGGATTCAATCACGGTGCTACGGCTCGGTCACGGGCATCCGGCTTTGGTAAAATTGAATGATACAAACGGCGTAGAAGTATCACATCCGCATCCACCGAAGAGAAAAAAGAAAAGCTCGTAGCGCGTCTTCGCCAATCAATCATCGTATACGAAATACGCATCACGTTTCCCATGCCTGGCACTGTCTACGAACTCAACCCCGTCTCACATATCACCGCCGACTCTATCGGCCAGCCGGGCCAACGGGTGTTTTATTTGCAGGCCACCCACGGCGCGCAAACGGTGACCCTCATCGTGGAAAAGATGCAGGTCGAAGCGCTGGCGCAAGGCATCGGCGAATTTGTGAAGGAATTGCAGGAAAAGATTACCGACCTGCCCCAGGCCACAGTCGACTACCGGCCAGATCGCATGAGCCTGCAAGTGCCGCTTGACCCGGCCTTCCGCGTCGGGCAACTGGCGCTGGGCTACGATCAAGACCGCGATTTAGTGGTGCTGGTAGCGCAGGAGGTGGTTACCGAAGAGCGCGGCGTGGACGAGGCCAGCGTGGCCCGCCTCTACGCCACCCGCAAACAGATGTTGGCGCTCTCGGAGCACGGCAAATCCATTGTTCGCAAGGGCCGGCCCATTTGTCCTCTCTGTGGCCAACCCATTGATCCCCAAGGTCACTTCTGCCCCAAGCGCAACGGTCACCAATACTGAGTGACGGGTGACGGGCATGTCTAAGACCATCAGTCTGCAAGAGATGCTCACGCTGTTGCGTGAGGGTGAGTTGAAACTGGAGGGCCTGTTACCGCAAGGCTCGAACTACACTTTTCTGGCGCGCGTCACCCGCGGTGAGCGCATGACGTTTGCCGTCTACAAACCGACTAAAGGTGAGCAGCCGCTGTGGGACTTTCCTGAAGACTCGCTGGCGATGCGTGAAGTGGCGGCTTTTGTGGTGAGCGAGGCGCTCGCGTGGAATTTTGTGCCGCCGACCGTATACCGCGAAGCCGGCCCGCACGGCCCCGGCTCAGTGCAATTCTTCATCCAGGCCGAGCCGGAATTCCACTACTTCAGTATCACCGACGCCGACCGGCCCGAGATGCGGCGCGTGGCGCTGTTCGACCTGCTCATCAACAACGCCGACCGTAAAGGCGGGCACGTGCTGAAAGACCAGTCCGGCAAGGTGTGGTTGATCGACCACGGTATTGGGTTTCACGCGCAGAACAAATTGCGCACGGTGATCTGGGAATTTGCCGGCGAGTCGATACCGGCCAAATTATTGAAAGACGTGGAAGCCTTCCGTGATCGTCTGGAATGTGACGAGGATCTAAAGACCGCGCTCAATGGCTTGCTCGATCCGCTGGAGGTGGCTGCTTTGCGCCGCCGCGCGGATCGCGTGCTCACGGCGCGCAAATTCCCTCAGCCCGGCTCCGGGCGAAGCTACCCCTGGCCGCCGGTCTAGAAAGCAGAAGGCAGGCCGCAGTAGGCAACCAGCGCGCTCTGCGTTGTGCCTTCAGCCGACTGCTTTCTGCCGTTCACCGCCACTCCCGGTGTAGCACCCCCTTCACAATCAGCAATGCCAAGAACGAAAACGCAATTAACAAAATTGATAGCGTGAGCGCGAAGCTCGGGTCGGACTCCAGGCCGAGATAAATCGCCAAGGGCATCGTCTGTGTGCGTCCGGTGAAGTTGCCGGCAAAAATGATGGTCGCGCCGAACTCGCCAAGGGCGCGCGCCCACGCGATGACAATACCGCTGAAGATCGCTGGCCACGACAACGGCACGCTGACAAAACGGAAGACTGCCCAGCGGTTCGCCCCGTCCAAAGCTGCGGCCTGCTCCACCTCGGTCTCAACCGCCCCAAACCCAATGGCCGCCGATTTGATGTAAAGCGGCGCTGATACAAAGAGTTGTGCCAGTACCACGGCCAAGGGCGTGAACGCAATGGTGAGACCGGCTTCAGCGAGAAACTGACCGACAAGCCCGCGTCGCCCAAAGGCCATCAGCAGGGCTAGGCCGGCCACCGAGGGCGGGATGACTGAAGGCAGATCCACCAAAGAATCTACCGCGCGTTGCCAGCGAAAGCGCCCGCGCGCCAGCAGATAGGCCAGTGGCGTGCCGAGCAGCACCGCCAGTAGGGTAGCCGTCAGCGATGTACTCAGGCTGATGAAGATGGCCTGCTGTACGGACAATTCAGTCAGGTTATGCAGAATATCGGCGAGCGAGGTGCGCGAAAAGATTGCCAGCAGCGGCAGCGACAGAAAGACGAGCAGTGGCAAGCTGGCGAGCCACCACATCGTGTTGCGGTTGTGCGTCATCGTGGGCAGGGGTTCACGGAGTGATCGAGATGAACCCATAGCGTTTCAGCGTGGCTTGACCTTCGCTGGAGAGCACAAAGTCTACGAAGGCGCGGGCAGTTTCCGCGTGGGCGCTATCACCGACCGGAGCAATTGGATAAATGGCGATGGTGTTGAGATCGTCGGAGATTTCAATCCGGCCGATTTGTTCGGCGCCGTCACCACTGACATCGCTGGTGTACACGATCCCGGCGTCCGCCTCGCCCAACGACACTTTGCTCAGCACCGCGCGCACATTTTCTTCATACGAGACCACGTTGTTGAGTACCGCATCTTTGAAGCCAACCGCGAACGTAGAGTCGGCTTGAGTCTTCTCTAAAAAATCGAGGGAGTATTGGCCGACGGGCACTTCTCTGGCGGCCAGAATCAACTTCAGCCCGGGGCGCGCCAAATCCGCCAGCGCGACGATCTGCGCCGGATTGTCGGCGGGGACAATCACCACCAATCGGTTCTTCACGAAGGGCTGCGTTGCGCCTTTGGCGATACGCCCGCCATCAATCGCGGAATCCATTTGCTTTTGATTGGCGCTGGCGAAAACATCGGCGGGCGCGCCCTCGACCAACTGCTGGGCCAACTGCTGTGAGCCGGCGAAGTTGAAACTGACCGTGACGCCGGCGTTGCTCATCTCAAACCGCTCACCAAGTTCGGTGAAGGCATCTTTCAACGAGGCAGCGGCGAAGACGGTGAGCGTGATGGGCCGGGGCGCTGGGGCGCAACTCGCGAGTGCCAGCAACATTCCGAGTGTAGTCCGAATAAGCAATTGAGGGTTCATGGGGATTCTCCAGGTGAGGGCTACCGTGCTGTATGCTTCTCGAGCGCGTTTTGACAAATGGTCAGCCAGTTCAACAGCGCTTTCATTTGCTCAATGCGGAACTGGCTGAAGAGCCACGCGTCCGTCTGCGTGTCGCTGATCTGCTTCGCTTTCGCCCGTTCTTCCGCTAACCGGCTTTGGCACAGGTCATGCTGAGCGCTGATCAGTTGACGAGCCACCGCTATCCCCTCCCGTCGCGCGAAATACAACTTGAGCAGAAAATCCAGCCGCACTTCGCGTGGATTGGGCACCGGGCTGCGCACCCAGTGTTTGAACGCCTTCTGGCCGGCGGGCGTGAGCGTAAACATCTTGCGCGGCGGTCGGGCCGTTTCCTGTGGTTGCACCGTAGAAATGGCCAGACCTTCGGCCTCCAGTTTTGCCAGCATGGCATACAACTGGCTCTGTTTCATGCGCCAGATGGCCCACAGCCCGGCGGGCTCGGTGAGTTCCTGATAAATCTCATAGCCATGGCGAGGCGCGGCACGCAATAGACCGAGCAGCGCGAGTTCAACCGTGAGGGTTTGACGAGCGCGAGTCATAATCCGATTACTCAGGAAATGAGTATCCGGATTATACACGAACCCGGTATCGCTCCTACTGCTCGGGGCGCATGGTGTGCCCGCACGAGTTGTCAGGCAGAGCCGCATCCTGAGCGGGCCGCAACGGAAAAGCGTTGCGCGCGGGCTGCGTAAGCGGAGCGGCGTTGCCCGCGTGGCTTCGCGCGCGAAGCACGTCGAAGGAGCGGCTGACATCTTTTCCGTGCACACGGGTGCATTCGATGAGAGGCTATCATCCCGCGACGCAGCCATTCCCGCATTCGTTATTAATCTTCCGTCGGGTACAATCCTCGCGCTCATGCGCGTGCGACACATTTCTCTCACCAATTTTCGATTGTATGCCCGGCTCGAGACGGCGTTGCCCGCCGGCGCGCTGATCCTTGTCGGCGCCAACGCGCAGGGCAAGACCAGTTTGCTCGAAGCGCTGTATTACCTCGCCACCGCGCAGAGCCATCACGCCGTCACCGATAAGCAACTCATCAACTTCCTCGCATTGCACGAGCCGCAGCCCTTCGCCCGCATCGTGGCCGAGGTGGAAACCCAGCGCGATGTGCAGCGCATCGAAATGCGGCTGATTGTGGACCCCGCGGCCAACGGCGAAGGCCGGCTGCGCAAAGAGATTTTGCTCAACGGCGTGAAGAAGCGTGTGAGCGATTTGGCCGGGCGTGTGAACGCCGTGCTTTTTCTGCCGCAGGATATGGCGGTCGTGGAAGGCACGCCGTCGAATCGGCGGCGTTACCTCGACCTGGCCTTGGCGCAGGTGGATGGCGCGTACAGCGAGGCGCTGGGCGAGTACACGAAGGTGCTATCACAGCGCAACGCGCTGCTGAAACAATTGCAGGAACGCGGCGGCGCGAATGATCAATTGGAGTTTTGGGATGAACGCCTCGGCCAACATGCTGGAGTGGTGATGGCGGCCCGCATCGCCGCGCTGGCTGAACTGGAGGCCATTGCGTCGCCTGTGCATCGCGACCTCACCGCGGGTGCCGACTCGCTGCGGCTGGCTTACCATCCGGCCTTTGATCCGGCGGTCGCCGCCGCGGGGCAACTCGGCCTGCCGCTGCAAGTTCCGGTGCATCACATCGGCCTCACCGCGGCTAACATCACCGAGCGGCTCAAGCAAAAGCTCAAAGCCACGCGTGGGGATGAGATTGCGCGCGGGATGACTCTCATCGGCCCGCATCGTGATGAAATCCGCTTCATTGCCAACGGCGTGGATGTGGGGACCTACGGCTCGCGGGGACAGGCGCGCACGGCGGTGCTGGCGCTGAAGCTAGCGGAGATGGAGTGGATGCGGCGTCGTTCGGGTGAGTGGCCGATACTGCTGCTCGATGAAGTGTTGGCCG
>JBQTJD010000404.1:0-8184 GCA_052387475.1 Anaerolineales bacterium
ACTCCATCTTGATCCTCCAGGGGATGTTTGGTTGGCTAACCCCATCCTACTGGAGGATCACTTTTCCCTGACAACCCGTGCGTGCACACACCACAGGTATTGCTGCACAACAATCGGCTTTTCATGATACATTTCATATTATAGAGTCTATCAGTTGATTCTGCGTCTAGATGCCAAATCCTAGGCAGTGCAGATCACACAACTGGATTAACATCACATGCAGCGAGAACCAGAGCTACAAGCACACAGTATAGTCTTGCTTGGGACGTTCAATCCTGTACTTTTTCACCCAGCTTGGTTTGCATATAACAATCTGATTAGTCAACCTCATGCCGATTCGGCAAAGGTTGAGATCATCCACCCCAAGGCAGCAATATTCAAAACTGAGTGGTTGCACATCAACGTACTCGACGATCGTTTTCACGCCAGCACAATTGATGCGTCGGCATTTGAGTCATTGAGGGATCTAGTATTTGGGGTGTTCAAGCTACTAGCTTACATTCCTTTGCGGGCTATGGGGCTCAATCGCGAGTATCACTTCCGTTCAAAAAGTGAGGATACCTGGCATAGAGTTGGACATATCCTTGCACCAAAGGAACACTGGAAAGGACTTCTAAACGATGCAGGCACTAGAAGCCTAACCATCGAAGGCACCAGACCCGACGGTCTTTCAGGTTACATTCGCGCGAAAGTAGAGCCATCAAATCGAGTCAAACATGGGGTGTTCATAGAGGTCAATGATCACTTTGACTTGAATTCTGGTCAAGAGATGCAGAACCCATCTACCGAGGAGGCCCTTGAGATTATCACGCAACACTGGGAGGAGTCGCTGCGTCGCTCGGACGCCATTGCGTCGATGGTTGCAAGCCTGGGAGACGATCATGAATAGAGCCCTTTCGACAACAACACTGCCAAACGATTTTGGAACAACGACTTTCCAGACTTCACCCCTAGATAGGGTAGCTGACACTCCAAACGAACTGTATTTGGAATACGTAGTGCCTGAACCGAACGCCGAACAGCCAAAATCACTTACGATACCAGAAGCATCCACCAAAGCTTCAACCGATCAATTGGCAAACAACTTGCTGCCCATATGGAGATTGAGCACCCCCCCGGAGAAAGAAAACTTTGTCGTGTTGCAGAAATGGATAGGCTATGTAGTAGATGTAGACAGAGAAATCTTTCGCGCAAGACTGTCACGTATCACTGGCGAGGCCGATGATCAAGATGCCGAGATATATCTCACGGAAGTATCTCCAGGTGACAGGTCGTTATTAGAACCAGGAGCGGTCTTTTATTGGGCAATAGGTTATTGGGATAGCGCTTCTGGCACAAGATCGCGTGTTTCCAGACTTCGATTTAGGCGCCGGCCCCTTGTAGACGACTATGAGATAAAAATAGCATCGTCGAAAGCTACGCAACTGAGAGATCTATTTGATGACGGATAATAGAATAAGCCCACCATCTTCAAACGAGTTAGAGGTTTCTGTCTTTGGCCCAGGATACGGCGAGGCGTTGGTCTTGCATATCGGTAATGGCGCTTGGCTCTTGATCGATTCATGTGTCTTCCCCGGTTTGAAGCAACCCGCGCCGATTGACTATCTCCTAAGCTTGGGCGTGGATTATGCAAATGCGGTCAAGGTAATTGTGGCTACTCACTGGCACGATGATCATGTGCGTGGCCTGAGCAATCTTGTGCGTGAATGTAAGGCTGCAAAACTCGTTGTGTCAGAAGCGTTACGAACAGATGAGTTTCTCCAACTAGTCAGCCACTATAGGCCCCCATTGGCGATTCTAAATTCTGGCCTCGATGAGATACCTCGGACTTTCCAAATTCTAGACTCGCGAAGGCGCGCCGGTTCTACATTGGGTACCGCAAAAAATGCGCTGGTAGATAGAGTTCTGTATGTTGATGAATTCCACATTGGGTCCAGCAATATTCATGTGAGTGTTTCAGCGCTCTCGCCGTCAGATTATGCAGTTCAATCTGCCAGGTTAAAGATTGCAGACCTATTGCCGAAGAGGAAATCCAGGCTCAAAAGGATAATAGCTCCATCACGCAATGATTTTTCAATTGTCCTGTGGCTTGAAATAGGTTCGCACAGAGTCTTACTGGGCGCTGATCTTGAGAACGCGGACGACCCTGGAATGGGTTGGACAGCCATCCTTGAGGACTCGGTAGTGGTGCAAGGCAAACAGGCGTCGTTCTTCAAAATCCCACATCACGGATCAAGGAATGGCCACGATGATCGTGTGTGGTCGCAACTACTAGAAAGAGACCCGGTTGCAGTTCTGTCCCCATGGACTAAAGGCGCCCAACTCTTACCATTACCAACAGACATTCAACGCATCGCTGGATTTACGTCAAATGGGTATGCGACAGCACCTCCTTCGCGCAAGAGGACGAAATGGCGTAACCGAGTCGTGAGCGATACAGTCACTGCTGCAACTCGAAGTATGCATGCAGTTGGCTCTCGCTGGGGGCATGTTAGAGTCCGGCGGCAAATTGATGACGTGAATTCGGATTGGGAAGTAGAGCTCTTCGGCGATGCTTATGCGCTAAATGACTGAGTTGTTTTGATATCGACAGGAAGTAAATAGCTAGGCTTTCGTGCCCTTTCAAATCCCCGCCCTCGTCCTCCCCTTCAATCAACATTACTTGCTCGTGCATGGCCCTGAGGCCGCCGCGCTCGGTGTGCCGTTATTCGAGTCGCCGGTGTACGTGCGGCCGGGATACAAGTTGTGGGAAGCGCCGCTGTATTTGCTGCCGCACACGGTGGTGGATGATTACGGGCAGGAGTTCGGGGAACCGGGTTGCTTCGAGTGGCTGGAGACGCAGGGCGACCTTTTCCCGCGCTCGGACGTCATCGGCTATTTGCCGGCCGGCGGCGAGAAGAGCGTGGTGTGCAAGGCGCTTGATCTGACAGATATGGCCGTGTTCGCCGCGCCGCACCAAAGTGCCGGGCCGTTTGTGCGCATATCACTCGCCATCGAAGCGCGCGCAGTACCCGATCAATACGCCGTTGCTCCCGCCGAGCCGCCTTTCCCCCTACTCGCCCGCGCCCTTCCCAGCTATCGCCTCGCGCCCGGCGTATTCGGCGCGATCGGCGCGGCCATCCTCAACCAACTCCTCAGCAGCAAACGTCCCGATTGGAAACTGACCTACGACGAGTTGGACGATATGCTGGGCGGCTAGGCCACTGGTTCAGCTACAGCCTCTGCTGAGTTGCGCGCCCACTCGTCGGCCAGCGTCGAAATCTTTTCGGCGATGGTGTTGACCTGCTGCGCTTGAGCCGCGACGGCCTTTAGGCTTTGCAAGCCGATGTCGGCCAAAAGCTCATCCACCTTCGCTTGAAAGTAAGCTCTGTCGGCTGGCGGCGCATCGGCCTGAATGGCGCCGTTGGCGATGACGAGAAAGCCGCCAATCCAAAACATGGCCTCGCGATGATGCCCGCCGTCAATCATCTCCCGCGCGCCGTCAATGATGTAGGGCCGGACGTGCGGGCGTAGCTTGAATCCAAATTGCACCGGCGAGCGGACGACGGCGGCGGCACGGTCAAAGACCTCCGCGCACGCGCGCCAATAGTGCTCCACGCGGTCGCGGGTCAGGTGTTGATAGCCAAGCGTGCACAGTAGTTCCTCGTGCAACTCCGCACTGCCATTCGCCTCGAGCAGTTGCTTCGTCAGAATCAAGCAGCGCCGGTGGGTGGGCGGTTGAAGGTTCGCCACGGCCACCAAACCTGTCAGCCCGACGATGAAGTAGCCGCGCGCAAAAAACGCTTCGCGCAACGAGCCGGCGCGCCTCATCCGTTGCAAGCCTTCCCACATGCTGCGCTTCTCGACCTCGCACCGCGCTTGCACCCACATCGGGCGCGCGTACGCGTGCTGCACAACCGAGCGCAACGCACTGAGCCTGCCGGTCGGGTCGCACAGGATACTGTCGGCGTATAGGTTCGGGGCAAGCTCAGGGTCGGCCAGGATTTGCTCGGGCGAGCGGTAGCGATCTTCGCGCAGTTGCCCGTATTCGAGGATGAGGCCTTTGTAATCGACCTCCGTCGGGTCGCTCGATGTGGGCGACTCCACCACAAGATTCAGGTCAACGTCTTTGTACGCCGGGAAGTGCGCGTCGCGTGGCAGGGCGTTGAGCGCGCCCATGAGATGCGCGCCGCGAAAACCCGGCTGTTTGCTCCCATAAAGCTCCACCCACTCTTGCGCGAGCGCAATTGCTTGTCCAGCATTCATCGTCAACGACTCCCGTATCAGTGCAGACACATCGCCGCCGGCCCGGCGCAATGCACAGACCGGCGGCGATGGATAAGCATTCGTTCACGCGCGCAGGATGACTTCCATCGTCTCCACGTTCGGCGGGCCGGCGAGATAATCGGCCAGCGATTGTTGCCGGCGCTGAAAGCCCTCGGCGCTGGCCAGCGCGTCGGCCTCAGTCTCCCACAGCACCAGGGTGATGATGCGGCTCTGCGCCGTGTCCTTCAACATGTACAGGCCTTTGAAGCCGTGCTTCTGGCTGACCTCGGGCAGGACAGCATCGTTAAACGCTTTGGGGAATTCTTCGAACTTGCCGGGTTTGATGGCGGCGGTGATAAGACGGGTGTGCATGATTGGCTCCTTTATATCGGTTTCCGGATTGATTGATGACCATTCGTCACACCCGCGAAAGCGGGTGTCCAGGCCACGCTGCTGGATTCCCGCTTTCGCGGGAATGACAAGCCATACACCAATCTGGAAATTGCTTTAGTGAGTAGATGAATTTTCCAAACGGCGCTTGAGTTGGGCCAGGCTCACAGCCACAGCGCGCTCAAGCCCGGCGCTGCCCGCTGCGCCCACCATCCGCTCGGCGGTGGGGTTTTGCGGCTTCCAGTGAAAGCGTTGCGTGAGTTGCGTGCCCGTGCCGTGCGGCTTCAGCACGAACTCCCACTCGGCGAAGTTGAAGTAGCCCTCGCCTTTGGGGACTCCGGCCTCCCACGCAATGCGGCGGTGCGGTTCGAGCGCCGTGATCTTCGCCACGCTGTACGGCTTCGCGCCGCCCAGCAACCCAGCGATGAAGTACCGCATCATTCGCAGGGTTTGGCCGAACGTCACCGGCGGTGTCCCCTCCTCACACTTGAAGGTCGCGCCCACGCCTTGAGCCTGGGAAGAGAGCGGTGTGATCTTGCTCACATTCTTCACCCATTCGGGGTGCCGGGGGAAGTCGGCAAGGTAGTCATACACTTGCTCGACGGGCGCGTGAATGGTGATGGCGGCCTGGCCTTTGTATTCGGTCATCGTTCTCTCCGCGACAGATAGGGTTGACTGGCGAGTGGTGAGTGACATATGCGTTGCTCCTCTTCTTTGGCTCAGTTCGATTGCGTGCAGTTTAGGGGAAGAGCGTGGCGCGCACATTCGCAAAACTACCAATCCGCATTACCTATTTGCGGAGGCCCTCACCCCCCGGCCCCCTCTCCCGAAACCAAAAGCGGGTTCCGGGAGAGGGGGAGTTTCCACACCGAGGCACCCCTCGCCTGACCGCCCGTTGTTGGCGGTCGGGAGAGGGGTTGGGGGTGAGGGGGCTAAATCAAGCCCTGCTCAGATGCGGCGCGCACGGCGGCGGTGCGCGAGTTGACGCCCAACTTGCCGTACGTGGCCTGCAGGTGCGCGTTCACGGTGCGCACGCTGACCACGAGCTTCGCCGCGACTTGCGCGTCGCTGAGGCCGGCGGCCACGTACTTCAGCACTTCGAGTTCGCGGGCGCTAAGGGCGTTCGGGGATGAGGGGGCGGAAAGTCGTGGTTCGGGATCAAACAGGGCGAGCGCGACAGCCGGGGTGAGGGAGCTGCCAGCGGCCTTCATGGTCGCGAAAGCCGTTTCGCCGAGCGCCGCACGCACGTCGGCGACGATGGGTTCGAGGTAGGCGTGCCATTGTGGGGGACGTGGCGAGCCGAGTGTAGCCCGCAGGGCCTCCGCCGCGCCAAGCAGCCGGGCAGCGTGCTCGGGGTTGCGCGACTCGCGCGGGGCCATCGCCAGCCACACCAGCGCTTCCATCAGAAACGCGCGCAGTTGCCGCTCGTTCAAGGCCTCGCTCAACGCCAGCCCTTCGGCGATACACGGGCGCGCATCGGCGTAGCGTTGTTGTGCGATGGCGACGCAGCCCAGATGAAAGAGCGCGAAGGCCATGCTCCATTTATCGTTGAAGGCGCGCTTGAGGCTGAGGCTCTCTTCCAAGAATGGGTGCGCGCGCGCATGATCGCCGTCGAAGAACGCCGCCATCCCCAGATGCGCCAGCGCATCAGCGGCATCCGAATCCTGCTCCGCGCCCAGTGCGCGATAATGCGCGAGGCTCGATTCATAAAGTGACCGCGCGCGTTCAAACTGGCCGAAGGCACTCGCCGCCCAGCCCAACCCATCGAGCGTCAACGCTGCTTCACGCCGGCCCGTCTCGCCCTGCGCTTGCCAATAGGCCAGCGCCGGTTCGAGCAGTTGACTCGCGGCGGCAAAATCGGAGCGGCGGATGGAGAGCAAACCCGCCGCTGTGAGGGCGTAAGCGTGACCGAGGGCCAGCGCGGGCCGCGAGGCGTTAGGATGTGCGAGCAACGCCGCCAACCGATCGCGCCCCTCGATGAGGTGACCGCGATAGGCCCAGAATCGCCACAGCCATCCACCCAGCCGCAGACCGAGGTCGAGCGTGGAGCCGTCGTCGCTCTCCGCCGCCCAACGCAGCACGGCACGGAAGTTGTTGTGCTCGCGCTCCAACCGCTGAAGCCAACGCCCCTGCTCGGTGCGGGTGAGATGCGGTTCCGCAGTTTGCGCCACCGACAGAAAATGTTGAGCCTGAGCAAGACGTGTCCGCGTCCCTTCGCCGCTGGTGCGCAACTGTTCCAGCGCATACTCGCGCGTGGTCTCGAGCATAAACAGGCGCGGCTCACCATCGGGCTGCTCTTCCGACCGCAGCAGACTCTGATCCACCAGCGCGGCAACGTGGCCCAACACATCCAGCGGCAAATCGTCGGGCAGGTTGGCCACGGCCTCCGCCGCCTCCAGCGAGCAGCCGCCCACGAACACGCCCAGCCGCCGGAAGGCCCGTTGCTCGCCGAGTTCGAGCAGGTTGTAACTCCAATCGAGCGTCTGGCGCAGGCTTTGCTGGCGTGCGGGCAAATCCACCGGCCCATCCGCCAGCAACGACAAGCGTTGACCAAGACGGGCGAGCATGGCCTGCGGCGGCAGCAGCTTGACGCGCGCAGCGGCCAACTCCAGCGAGAGCGGCAGGCCGTCGAGGCGCGCGCATAGCTCGGCCACGGCAGCGGTGTTGGACTCGTTGACTTGAAAATCGGGCTTCACGGCGCGGGCGCGTTGCGTGAAGAGCGTCACCGCGTCGTTAGCCGCCAGCGGCGGCACGGCAAATTCGTGTTCGCCGCGCAAGCGGAGCACGGTGCGGCTGGTCACTAAAATCTTCAGGCCCGCACACACCGCCAGCAGTTCACTCACCTGTGGCGCAGCGGCGACGATTTGCTCGAAGTTATCCAGCACCAGCAATCGCTCACCGGAAAGAAACTCCCCCAACTGATGTAGGGGTGACCGTTTGCCCTCGGGCCGCAGGTTGAGCGATTGGGCGATAGTGGGGAGGACAAGCTGCGCGTCGTCGAGCAGCGTGAGCGAGATGAAGTGGACTCCGTCTGCGAACGTTTCCCCGAGGGAGGCCGCCGCCTGCGCAGCCAGCCGAGTCTTGCCCACCCCGCCCGGCCCGGTAAGCGTGACCAGCCGAACGTCGTCGCGGTGCAACAGTGCATGCAATGCAACGAGTTCACGATCACGACCGATGAGCGGCGTGGGCGGGACGGGCAACGGCGTGGGCATCGTGTTGATTATAGCCCTCCGCAATAGGGCGTAAGCCATTTGCTATAATGCCTGCATGGCAACGGTAAAGATCAAATATCGCAACAAAGAATACGAGGTAAACGCTGGGATGACGGTGCGCGACGCGATTCGCAAAGTGGGCCTCGAACCCGAGACGGTGTTGGCAGTGATGAACGGCCAACTCGTCACCGACGATACCATCATCCGCGAAGGGATGGAGATTAAGTTGGTGGCGGTGGGTTCGGGCGGGGCGGCCCTCACCCCAGCCCTCTCCCAAAGGGAGAGGGAGCAGGCCCGTGCAATTGCCGGCGTTCTCCCCTCTCCCAGCGGGAGAGGG
>JBQTJD010000405.1:0-3570 GCA_052387475.1 Anaerolineales bacterium
ATTCGGGCAAAGAAGGTGGCCGTCATCGGCTACGGGTCGCAGGGGCATGCGCACTCGCTCTGCCTCAAAGACAGCGGCGTGCAGGTGCGCATCGGTCTCGCGCCCGACAGTAAGAGCCGCGCGAAAGCCGAGGCTGCCGGCCTCACGGTCGGCACGGTGGATGAGGTATCCGAGTGGGCGGACGTGATTATGATCCTTGCCCCCGACACCAAGCAGGGCAAAATCTACAAGACCAGCATCGAGCCGCATCTCACCGAAGGCAAAACGCTGATGTTCGGCCACGGCTTCAACATCCGCTTCGGCGCGATCACCCCGCCGAAGAATGTAGATGTCTCGATGGTCGCACCAAAAGCACCGGGCCATCGCGTGCGCGAGGTGTTCGTCGAGGGCGGCGGCACCCCGGCGCTGGTAGCCGTGCATCAGGATTACACCGGCAAGGCCAAGGACCTGGCGCTCTCGTATGCGAAGGCCATGGGCCTCACGCGCGCAGGCGTCATCGAAACCACTTTCGCCGAGGAGACCGAGACGGATCTGTTCGGTGAGCAGGTGGTGCTGTGCGGCGGCGTCAGCGCGCTGGTCAAGGCCGCGTTCGAGACGCTGGTGAAGGCGGGCTATCAACCCGAGATCGCCTACTTCGAGTGCATGCACGAACTCAAGCTCATCGTGGATTTGATGTATCGCGGCGGCCTCAACTACATGCACTACTCGGTCAGCGACACCGCCGAGCACGGCAGCTACACCGGCGGCCCGCGCATCGTGACCGAGGAAACGCTGGGCGAGATGCAGAAGATGCTGGATGAAATCCGCGATGGTACGTACGCGAATAAATGGATCGCGGAAAATGAAACAGGCCGCCCGTGGTTCAACGCCACACGTCGCGCCGGGCAAGACCATCCCATCGAAAAAGTCGGCGTGGAACTGCGCGCGATGATGCCGTTTCTCAATCCGGTGGTCGTCAAGCCGGAGGAACAGGGCTAATCGTGAAACGTGAAACGTAATGCGTCACTGATCCGACGTATCACGTATCACGTATCACGTTTCACGCATGAACAACTACGTCCGCATCTTCGACACAACGCTGCGCGACGGCGAACAATCGCCCGGCGCTTCGATGACATCGGCTGAGAAGCTGGAGGTGGCGCGCGCGCTGGCCCGCCTCGGGGTGGATGTGATTGAAGCCGGTTTTCCGGCCGCTTCGCCCGATGACCTCGAGGCGGTGCGCCGCATCGCGGTCGAGGTCGGCAACACACCGGCCGGGCCGCACAATCGGTCACCCATCATCGCCGGGCTGGCACGCGCAAACAAGAACGACATTGATAAAGCGTGGGAAGCGGTGCGGCATGCCGCGAATCCCCGCATCCACACCTTCCTCGCCACCTCGCAAATCCATATGCAGTACAAGCTCAAAATGGATCCCGAGGAAGTGGTGGAGCGGGTGGTGAATATGGTCGGCCACGCGCGCAGCCTGTGCCCGGATGTGGAGTTCAGCCCGGAGGATGCAGGCCGGAGTGAGCCGGAGTTTTTGTATGTGGTGTTGGAGCAGGCCATCAAGGCCGGCGCGACCACGCTCAACATCCCCGACACGGTGGGCTACACCACGCCCGAAGAGTATGGCCGGTTGATTGACGGCATCATGCAGAATGTGCCCGGCATCGAGAACGTCATCATCTCGACGCACTGCCACGATGATTTGGGGCTGGCGACGGCCAACACGCTGGCCGGTGTGCTCAACGGCGCGCGGCAGGTCGAGGTCACCGTCAATGGCATTGGCGAGCGCGCAGGCAATACCTCGCTCGAGGAAGTGGTGATGGCGCTGCACACGCGCCGGCCGATCTTCAATCTTGAGACTGGCATTGACACCACGCAACTTGTGCGCGCGAGCAAACTGGTCAGCAATTACTCGAGCATGGTCGTCCCGCCGAACAAAGCCATCGTCGGCGTAAATGCGTTTGCGCACGAGGCCGGCATCCATCAGGATGGGATGCTCAAGCACAACGAGACCTACGAGATCATGCGGCCCGAGACGGTAGGCGCGCAGCACACGCGGCTGGTGCTCGGCAAACACTCCGGCCGGCATGGGCTGAAATCACGTTTGCAGGAGTTGGGTTATGCGTTAGACGACGCTGACCTCGACAAGGCCTTTGAACGCTTCAAGGCGCTAGCCGACAAGAAGAAAACCATCACCGACGCAGACCTCGAAGCACTCGTCTCCGATGAGATTCAGCAGCGCAACGAATTCTACACGCTGGATGGGATGCAGCTGGCCTGCGGCACAATGGGAATGCCGACCGCCACGGTGCGGCTGAAAGGGCCGGACGGTAGAACGCACACCGTCGCTGCCATCGGCACCGGCCCGGTGGATGCGGTGTACAAAGCCATTGATCAAATCGTGCAGCAGCCAGCCACGTTGCTTGAGTTCGTCATCCACGCGGTGACCGAGGGCATTGACGCCATCGGGGAAGTGACGGTTCGTATCCAAAGTGATGAGGTCTCACAGACCGAGAACGCGCAGACCGGTGCGACGCGCGCACGCACCTTCGGCGGCTACGGCGCAGACACCGACATTATTGTCGCCAGCGCGAAAGCGTATCTGGCCGCGCTCAATAAATTGCTGGTGGCTCTGGGCGCGCATGCGCCGGCAGAGGAACAGACTGAAAAAGTGTTGGCCTGAAATTAACCGCGAAGACGCGGAGATCGCAAAGAAAGCGGAAATTGACTCTGCGTTTTCCTTCGCGCCCTTTGCGTCTTGGTGGTTCAAATATCCCGTAGCAGTTTGAGAGACTATGCCACAGACCCTCTTTGAAAAAATCTGGAACAACCATATCGTGACGCAGGAACCGGACTCGCCGGCGGTGCTGTACATTGATCTGCACTTGATCCACGAGGTGACCTCGCCGCAGGCCTTCACCGGCTTGCGCCAGCGCGGCCTGCGGGTGCGCCGACCCGATAGGACCGTGGCGACGATGGATCACGGCATCCCCACGCACAGCCCCGACCTGCCCATTCTCGACGAACTGGCCGCTAAACAAATCAAGTACCTCGAAGACAACTGCGCCGAGTTCGGCATCCCACTGCACGGCATGCGCTCGCCGCATCGCGGCATCGTGCACGTTATCGGCCCGGAGTTGGGGCTGACGCAACCGGGCATGACGATTGTGTGCGGTGACAGCCATACGTCCACTCACGGCGCGTTCGGGGCCTTGGCCTTTGGCATCGGCACGAGCGAAGTGGAGCACGTGCTGGCCTCGCAGTGTTTGCTGCAACGCAAACCGAAGACTTGCGAAGTCCGCATCGAAGGCCAATTGAGCAAAGGCGTATCGTCGAAGGACATCATCCTCGCCCTCATCGCCAAGATCGGGATAGGGGGCGGCACCGGCCACGTGTTTGAATACACCGGCCCGGCCATTCGCGCGCTGACGATGGAGCAACGCATGACGATTTGCAACATGAGTATCGAGGGCGGCGCGCGTGCGGGGATGATCGCGCCCGACGATACGACGATTGAGTATCTCGCTGGCCGCGAATTCGCGCCACAGGGCGCCGCGTGGGAGGCCGCTGTGGGGCGCTGGA
>JBQTJD010000406.1:0-2709 GCA_052387475.1 Anaerolineales bacterium
TTTTCGCTTTGTACCCGTTACAGGGACACTACCCAAATAGCAGCCCAAGACAATTGGGCCTATGTAAAGGATCAACCTGAGCAGCAAGACAGCGACTCTCATCGTAAGGTAAGCGTCGGGTCCACGCCGTAGCACATCGCCAAGTAGTACGCCACGTAATCGCCGTAGTGCAGCAGCGTGAAGGCTTGCGCGAGGGGCGAGCGGCCCACGCCGGCGATGAAATCGGTGTTGAAGCCGCTGGTCATGAAGTGCATCCGCAGCGCGTCGAGTTGCGCCGAAGGCTGCGACCCTTGTAGAAAGAGCGTCATGTATTTGCCCACCAGCGCCTCGGGGAACATCGCCCCGGCAACGGGATGATCGGCGTCGGAGAGCGGGATGCACTGCGCCCACGCCTTGGCGAGTTGATTGATCTGCCCTTGCCAGCGCCGCCCCACCGGCGCAAGCTCATCGGTCACGAACAGCACCGCATACCGATCCATCAATTGCCCAGCCATCCGTTTCGCCGGGTTGCGAATCACCACGCTCTCGGCCCGCAACGTCTCTTGCTGCTTCCTCACTTCCGCTGCCGCTTCGGCCACCGCCGCCGATGGGTCAGAGATCAACCCGAGTTGCTCGAATGCGGCCAGCGTCAGCAACGAAAGGTGGCCGATCACAGCCCGCGAGTCCCCGCCGGTGGGATACGTCCACGTGGTCGCACCCTCGGCTGAACCCAACTTTCCGCCCGAGCTGATCGTCAGCACCCTCGCCCCGCGCGCCCGCGCCGCCTCGGCAACGGCTACCGTCTCCGCCGTGTTGCCGGAGTGCGAAAGCGCGATGACGAGCGATTGTGCGCTGACGAAGGCGGGCAGTTCGCCGCGTGTCCACAGCATCAACGGCAAGCGTGATTCGGGGAGCGCGAGCACGTGCGCGAGATCACCTGCGATGGCCGAATCCCCGCGCCCGGCGATGACGATGTTCGTCGCGCCGCGAAACCCATCCGGCAGCTTCAACGATTCGCCGTGCGCCCACGCCGCGACCATTTGATACGGCAACGCGTCAATCTGGCCCAGAAAGTTGTGCGGGTCAACGGATTTGAAGTAGTCGAGATCGTCGAGATTCATTGAGTGATGGTGCGATTTGGTAAGCGACAATCACTCAATGTTGTAGATATCGCGCGCGCTCCAGCCGGAGAGGGCGGCCACTTGCTTCGCGGCGTCTTTGCGTTTGACGCCGCCGGTGATGAGACGATTGAGTTCGGCGCGCACGCGGGCCTCCACCCAGCGCTCGACCTCGGCTGAACCGGCGATGACGAGCGTGATCTCACCGGCCACGCCCTTGGCCGCGAAGTGGCTGAGGGCGGCGCTGGCCAGGCCGCGATAAATCTCCTCGAACATCTTGGTGAGTTCACGCGCTATCGCCACGCGCCGGTCGCCCAGGGTGTGCTGAATCGCTTCGAGCGTGTCGAGCAACCGATGCGGCGACTCGTAGGCAACGAGTGTGCGCGGCTCGTTCGCGATGGAGGCCAGCAGCTTTTCGCGTTCGGAGTCTTTGCGCGGGAGGAAGCCGAGATAAACGAATGAGTCGGTCGGCAAGCCGGAGGCCACCAGCGCGGCGACCACCGCCGACGGGCCGGGCACGGGCACGACCGAGTAGCCGGCCTCCAGCGCGGCGCGCACCAGTTCATATCCCGGATCGCTGAGCGCTGGTGTGCCCGCATCCGACACGAGCGCCACATCGCCGGATTGCAGCGCCGCCAGGATTGAATCCAATTTGCTGAGCTTGTTGTGCTCGAAGTAACTGGTCAGCGGGGTGTGGATGTCGAAGTGTGTGAGCAGGCCACGCGTGCGGCGCGTATCTTCGGCGGCGATGAGGGCAGACTCGCGAAGCACTCGCAACGCGCGCGCGGTGATGTCTTCGAGGTTGCCGATCGGCGTGGCGACGAGATACAAAGTGCCCATCTTAGCCTACAATTGGCTCGCCGCGCCGTCCTCGGCGCGGCCCGTGAGGCAGGCATGACCTTTCCCTCGCAACACGACCCAACTCATTTGTACTTTGTCACCGCAACCGTGTGTGGTTGGAAGCATCTTTTTGCTCACTCACCCTATGCAGAGATTGTACTCAATTCGCTGAGTTGGCTGCGATGCAAGAAGCGCATGTTGCTATTCGCCTTTGTCGTGATGCCGTCTCATTTGCATTGGATTGCAAAACCCGTTGACCGCACGATTAGCGAGGTAATCCAAGACTTCGGCTCATTCACCGCACATGAAATCCTGAAAAGACTCAAAGCTGACCAATCTCGCGATTTGCTGAAGTTCTTTCACGACCAAAGAAGGGATCGGTGTCACCAGCATAGCATTTGGCAGGATATTCAGGCCAAAAACATTCACTCCCACCAATTCTTACGCCAGAAACTCGACTACATTCACAACAATCCCTTAGATAAGCAGTGGCGGCTTGCGGCTACACCGGCTGAATACCGCTATTCGAGCGCGTGTTATTACGACTTGAATGCACCACCAATCATCGAGGTGGACGACATACGGCCCTGGCTATGAAGACGCCGCCGGGGACGGCGGCTGGAGCAGAATGGATTCACAACAGCCACGGAATGAACGGCGCGACGATTTGAAACAGCGCCGGTGTGATGAGGCCGAAGACGAGGCCGAGCGCTGAGCCGGCGAGGATGTCGGACACGTAATGCACCCCCATCGCCACACGGGCGAGGGCGAC
>JBQTJD010000407.1:0-2141 GCA_052387475.1 Anaerolineales bacterium
TTGCGCTCTCCACCGTCGCCGAAATGCGGCGCGGCAATCCCCAATCCCTAATCCCCAATTACCTGCATGCAGCGGAACACGGTCTCTTGAAAATCATGTCGAAGATGGGCATCAGCACGGTGGATGCATACTGCGGCGCGCAGATCTTCGAGACCATCGGCTTGAGCAACGCAGTGGTAGAACGTTACTTCGCCGGCACCGCGCATCATCTCGGCGGCCTCGGCCTGGAAGACATCGCCCGCATCGTATACGCATGGCATGAGAGCGCCTTCACGCCTGAAGGCCAGCCCACGCTCGACAGTCCCGGTTTCTACAAATTCAAACGCACGGGTGAGTTGCACGCCTTTAGCCCGCAGGTCGTGCACGCGTTGCACGCGGCAGTTCGCATGCCCGGCGCCCTCAATGGACATTGGGATGAGGGCTACGCGGCCTACAAAAAATATAGCCAGTTGCAGAGCGACCGCGCGCCGGTTGACCCACGCGACCTTCTTGCGTTCTCCCCTCTCCCAGCGGGGGAGGGGCCGGGGGTGAGGGTGAGTCGGATGCCTATCCACGATGTCGAACCTGCCCACTCCATCGTCCGCCGCTTCTCCTCGGCAGCTATGTCGCTCGGCGCGCTCTCAAAAGAGGCGCACGAGACGATGGCGATGGCGATGAACCGCCTCGGCGCGTGGAGCAACAGCGGCGAGGGCGGCGAAGACCCGCTGCGCTACACCACCGAGTCGAACGACCGCATCAAACAAGTGGCCTCTGCGCGCTTCGGCGTCACCGCGCATTACCTCATCTCGGCGGATGAGTTGCAGATCAAGATGGCCCAGGGCAGTAAGCCCGGCGAGGGCGGCCAACTGCCGGGGCACAAAGTCACCGCCGAAATCGCCGCCATCCGCCACGCTACGCCCGGAGTGGGACTCATCAGCCCACCGCCGCATCACGACATCTACAGCATCGAAGACCTCGCCCAACTCATTTACGACCTCAAGCAGATCAACCCGCGCGCGGCGGTCAGCGTCAAGCTGGTAGCACAGGGTGGGGTCGGCACCATCGCGGCCGGCGTCGCCAAGGCGGGGGCCGATGTCATCCTCATCAGCGGCCACAATGGCGGCACGGGCGCTTCACCCCTCAGCAGCATCAAATATGCCGGCATCCCGTGGGAGTTGGGCCTTGTGGAGGCACAGCACAGTTTGATCGCGAGCGGGATGCGTGGACGCGTGCGCTTGCGGGCGGATGGCGGGATGCGGACGGGACGCGACATCGTCATGGCGGCCTTGCTCGGCGCGGATGAGTTTTCATTTGGCACCGCGCTGGCCGTCGCGGAAGGCTGCCTCATGGCGCGCGCCTGTCACATGAACACCTGCCCGGTCGGCATCGCCACGCAGAAGCCCGAACTGCGCGCCAAGTTCGACGCCACGCCCGAACAACTGATGGCCTTCATCCTGTACGTGGCCGAAGAAGTCCGCGAGACGCTGGCCGAACTGGGTGCGCGCTCGCTGGATGAAATCGTGGGCCGTGTTGAATTGTTGCGAGCGAAGGAGCGAAGCAGCAGGGAAGCGAGGGCATTGGATGTGAGCGTGCTGCTGACGCTCCCGGGTGACGGCCCGCGCCGCTACATGGGCGAACCCAACCCGGTGCCCGCCGAGTCGCCCCTCAACGCCCAACTGCTGGCGGACTTTCATCAACACCCGCACGCCGCGCAGAATCATCAACAATTTCTGTACGCCATCACCAATCGCGACCGCACCTTTGGCGCGCGGCTGGCCGGTGAGATCGCGGCGCAGTATGGCGACCGTGGCTTGCCGCACGGCACCGTGGATGTGCGCCTCCACGGCAGCGCAGGCCAATCGTTCGGCGCGTTCATGCTACACGGGATAAGCCTCACGCTCAACGGCGAAGCAAACGACTACGTTGGCAAAGGCATGGCGGGCGGAAGGATAGTCATCCATTCCCCTCTCCCAGCGGGAGAGGGGTTAGGGGTGAGGGAGAGCCAGGTGCTCGCCGGCAATACCTGTTTGTACGGCGCGACCGGCGGCGAGGTTTTTATCGCGGGCCGGGCCGGTGAGCGTTTCGGCGTGCGCAACAGCGGTGTGGATGCGGTGGTCGAGGGTATGGGTGACCACGGCTGCGAGTACATGACTGGCGGCACG
>JBQTJD010000408.1:0-3943 GCA_052387475.1 Anaerolineales bacterium
TTGCAGGCGGGCCTATTGCTCGCAGAGCGTTACCACATCGAACACGTCCTCGGCCGGGGCGGCATGGGCGCGGTCTATCTCGCCACCGATCAAAACCTCGGCACCCACGTGGCGGTCAAAGAAAATCTGAACGTCTCGCCCGAGTCGGAGCGGTTATTCAAACGTGAGGCGACCCTCTTGGCCTCGCTGCGCCATCATCACCTGCCGCGCGTCACCAATCACTTCGTCCTCAGCGGGCAGCAATATCTGGTGATGGATTACGTGGAGGGTGAGGATTTGAAGGAGCGCCTCGCGCGCCTTGGCCCGTTGCCCGAGGCCGAGGTGAAGCGCTGGGCGGCGCAGATCTGCGATGCGCTCAACTACATGCATGCGCTCACCCCGCCAGTCGTGCATCGCGACATCAAGCCTGCCAACATCCGCATCAACTCGCTGGGCGAAGCCATCCTGGTGGACTTTGGCATCGCCAAGCTATTCTCCAGCGATTCGAATACCACGACGAATACTGCCGCCTTCACTCCCGGCTACGCGCCGCCCGAGCAATATGGCATGGGCCGCACCGAGCCGCGCACCGACCAGTACGCGCTGGGGGCCACGCTGTACACATTGCTCACTGGCCAAACCCCGCCCGATAGCATGGAGCGCCTGCTCGGCAACGCCACATTGCAAGCGCCCGCGCAATTGCGGCCAGGCCTCTCGCCCACGTTTAGCGCCGCCATCGTGCGCGCGCTCGAGGTGCAATCTGAAAGTCGATTTGAGTCCATTGCGGTTTTCAAAGCGATGATGTTGGGCACCGCGACGCGATTGCCGGCCGCGCCCAAAACGGTGGAAGCCGAGCCGCCCGCACCACCGGCGCCCGTGAAGGAAGCCCCACCGCGCCGCAGCCTAGCGCCGCTGGCGATGTTTAGCGGAGTAGTGTTGAAGGCGGGCCTGGCGCTGGGCGCTGCCTTCCTCGGTGGCCTGCTGCCACTGGGCGCGAGCGTTGTGATCAGTGCGACCAGCACTTTGCCGTTCGTCATCGCCGGGCCGGTGGCGACCTCGACGTTTGTTGTCCCGCCAACTTCTACGGCCACCGCGCCGCCCGTGACGCCGACTCTGGTTCCGCCGAGCCAAACGCCCGACGAAGCCGCGACGGTCACTCTCGTACCTCCCACGCCCGATCCGGCAGCCGGCCTCCTCGGCGGCGGAGGCCGCCTCGCCTTCATCAGCAATCGCGACAATCAGTATTTTCAGGTGTACACGATGATGGCGGATGGGAGTGATGTGCAGCAACTCACTTTTGATGAGCGCAATAAGTGGAGCGCGGAGTGGCAGTTGGGGCGGCTCGGCCCGCTGTCCGGTGGTCTTTTGGCATGGAGTCCGGATGGCGCGCAGTTGCTTTACACCGCCGAGGTCTCGCCGGGTGGGGCGGTGGATTTGTGGGTGATCAACGCCGACGGCAGCAACCCGGTGAACCTGACCGCACCGACGCGCGCCGGGCAGCCGAACGAGAACGATTACCATCCGGTGTGGTGCAACGATGGTGCGATTGCCTTCACCTCCATCCGCAACAACTATCCGCAAATCTTCATCACGACGTTGGATGACCGCGCCGCCCGCAACTACAGCACGGTGCGCTCGAACGTGGTGGAGTACAACCCGGTTTTCTTCCCCGATTGCCGCCGCATGCTCGTCATCTCCACGCAGAACGGCGCGGGCGAGCTGTGGCGCATCTTCCCCTTCAACGCCGCCGCGTTGCAGATGTGGGCGCAGTTCCCGCCGGTCGGGCAGTTCAGCTATCGCAGCTTCCTCAGCGAGCTGCCGCAGGGCAACGTGATTTTCGACGCGGCCCTTTCGCCCGATGGCACGCTAGTGGCGTACACGCGCTCCAGCCCCGGCAGCGTAGGTCGCAACATCGTGGTGGCGACGGTGGAGGACAGCCAGCTCACGATGAAGTTTCAGCAACTGACCGAGGCGCGCAGCGACACCGCCCCGCAATGGAGTCCCGACGGCAAGTACCTCGTCTTCGTCTCGAAGCGTGATGGCGGCAACCCGCAAATCTTCCGCATGTTCTCCGGCGGCTCCGATGAGGTGAACTTGAGCGCCAACAGCTTCACCGAACTCAGTCCGGTTTGGCAACCACAAAGCGGGAAATGAAGGAAAAGAAGGAAACCTCTGTTCAAATACGCTTTGGCGCGCTTTGTGCTCGTCGGCGTGAAAACGAATGAGGCTGCGTAAGGGCGACCCTTGTGGTCGCCCTGGTTTTGCCATGACCGAGCGACTGTTTAACGCAAAGGCGCGAAGAAGCCGGCGAACAGAGTTCGCACGCTCAAAGAAGGGCTTTTCTCTTTGCGTCTCTGCTCCCTTGTGACGCTGCATTGAAAGCTACTTCAACACTACGGGTAAATAGGTCTTATTCAGCGGCGCGATGACTGAGACGTGTGAGAAGCGCACACTGCCGCGCGCTGAAGTGGTGTTGTCGCCGAGGAAGATGAGGTTGGGGGTTTGGTAAGGGTCAATCGGCCCGACGAACGCGGTGTAATCGCGCAGCGCGCCGTTCAGCACCGCTTGACCATCCTCAAACAACGAATAGCGATCACCGTTCACCATCAACGTGTAAGTGATGAGGCCCGCCGCCGAGTTCAACGCTGCGCCTTCAGCTTGCGTGAAAAGGTTCGGCGCGCTGCCACCCTCCTGTGCCCACACCCGGTCGGTCCAAAAGCCAAGTTCAATTCCCAATGTGTCGGTGCTCAACACCGTCACGCTGAACCCGGCGCGGTGGTTGTTGGCGTGCGTCTCGGTGACGACTTGCGCCGTGAACAGCAGGCTGTATCCGGCGAAGCGGTCGAGCACGGGCGCAACGCTTGGGTTGGCGGTGTAACCCGCGCTGATGGTGTTGGTCGCGGAAGTGTCGAGCGTGGTCGCGCCGTTGGCGGTGGTGCGCGTCGCGGAGCCAGGCGGCAAATCGGCGAAGACGAAACCCTGCGCCTCGGGCGGCGTGTTCATCGCGCCGTCGTACAGCACGGTCGTGGTTTGCGGTGACACTGAGGCGCTGACGCTCAGCGCACTCGATGTCACACACAAAGTCAATACCGCAATCCACGCCTTCACACCAATCCACGCTTCCGTGCGATATCGGCTGCCTGCGTGCGATTCTCGGCCTGCAACTTGCCCAACACATTGGAAACGTGGTTCTTCACCGTGCCCTCGGTGATGACGAGCTTCTCGGCGATTTCTTTGTTGCTCGCGCCCTGCGCCAGCAGCACCAGCACTTCGCGCTCACGGTCGGAGAGCGGTTCGATGGGAGCCTGCGCCGGGCGCATCATCTCGCGCAACGCGCGGCTGGCGATCTCCGGCTGGATGAACGGCTCACCGGCGTGCACCCGCCGGATGGTTTCGATAAGTTTGGGCGCGGGCGTGTCTTTTAGCAAATAGCCCATCGCCCCGGCGCGCACGCCTTGATACACGTAGTCATCGCGGTCGAAAGTGGTGAGGATGATGACCTTGGCGGCGGGCCACTGGCGCACGAGTTCGGCGGTGGCCTGCACGCCGTTGAGCCCAGGTGCGCCACGCGCCCCCGGCATCTGCACATCCATCAACACCACGTCCGGTTTCAGCGCCAGCGCCAGCCGCACACCGGTCTCGCCCTCGGCCGCCTCGCCGATGACACGCAGCCCTGGCTCGAGGTCGAGAATCGTTTTCAATCCCTGCCGCATCAGGGTTTGGTCTTCGACGACGAGCAGGCGAATGGGGTCCATACCAGTGAGGGTCACGCGATAATGGGCAAAAGCGCCTCGACGACGCTGCCACTGCCGTTGCCGCTCACGTTGAGTGTACCGCCAAGGCTCTCCACCCGCTCGCGCATCCCGCGCAAGCCGTAATGCCCGCGTAGGGCGTCCCCTAAAAACGGAAACGCAAAGCCCAACGCCATCAAACCGAGGGCGGGGGATTTGTGTGTCAGATAAAA
>JBQTJD010000409.1:0-3317 GCA_052387475.1 Anaerolineales bacterium
GGCGTGACAGATCAGCCCGACAATTTTGCCCTGCGCATACACGCCGCGCACGAGTTTCTTGATGGCGTCATAGCGGCGCAACTTATCGGGCGCCCAGCCGCCGGGCACAACCAGCGCGTCGAAGTCATCGGGCTTCACATCCGTAGCGGCGGCGTCACTCGTGGCGGTCAGCGCGACCTTGCCGCGTACCGTCTTCTTCGACTCGAGGCCGACGACGGTGACGCGCGCGCCCTCCTCCTGCAGCCGCATCACGGTGACCCAGAATTCCAAATCTTCAAAACCCTCTTCAACGAGGACGGCGATACGTTTTTCTTTCAACCGCATGGTCATATCTCCTTCTCACCACAAAGAACACAAAGGATTCACAAAGACTTGGCGACTTCTTTGTGGTCTTGGTGCGCTTGGTGGTTAGGCTGCTGCCAGTCCGTAGGCCTGCGCCAGCACCTGCACCGGGTGCACGGCTGTGACGCCCGTGCCGTGCGTGATCTGCCAGCGACAGGTTTCCGAATCGCACGCCGCCACATCCGGCCGGCTGGCTTTCACATCAGCGAACAGCTTTGCGCCCACATCCATCGCGATTTGATACTTTTCTTTTGTCAATCCATACGTGCCGGCGATGCCGCAGCAGTCGGCTGTCATCTCGACGACTCTCAGGCCGGGGATGAGGGCGAACAAATCAAGCGCAGGTTTGCCGATGCCGTGGCCTTTCTGTTGGCACGGCGCATGATAGGGCACGGTGAGGCTGAGCGGCTTGAAGTCGGTCTTGAGTTCGCCCTGTTCGTGCAAATGCGCGAGATATTCGCAGATGTCCCATAGGTGCGCCGAGACTTGTCGGAACTCTGGCGTATCCAATTCAAGGATTTCACGGTACTCGCGTTTGAGCATCAGCCCGCAACTCGTCGAGGTGGCGACGATGTCATAGCCCTGCTCGGCGTAAGGCAGAAATAGATCAATCAACTTCTGCGCCGCGACGCGCGCACTGGCGAAGTCGCCGTTGGATTGCAGCGGCAGACCGCAGCACATCTGCCCCGGCGGGATGAGGACGCGACAGCCATTGTGCTCGAGCACGCGCACCGTCAATTCGCCGAGCGCCGGCTCGTAATAATTCGTGCTGCACCCGTGGAAGTACACGACGGAACGTTTGGCCTCCGGCGCAGCGCGATGGTTCTTCGCCCAATTCTGAAACGTGCGGCCCGCGAATGGCGGCAGCGCGGCGTCGCGATGGATGCCCAGCACTTGCTCAATCATCCACCGCATCGGGCCGAAGCTCAACGTGAAGTTGGCTAGCGGCGCGAGCGGCGTGCCGGCTGAGCCAAGCAAATCGGGCCGGGCGATGAGTTGGTTGCGCAATGACAATTTCCCATCGACGGACTTTGCACGGGCCTGCGCGTTGATCTCGGCGATCTTCACGCCCTGCGGGCAGACCTGCGTGCAGATGCCGCAGCCGGAACAGTATTCGACCGACTTGTCGGGCGAGAGCGGCGCTTCATCTATCCGAAAGCGTTCGGCTTGCGGTCCAACGTACTTCGGGCCGGGGAAGAGCGGCGTCACCGCTGCCACCGGGCAGGCCGTCGTGCAGATATTGCACTTCACGCAATGATCCAGGCTTAGACGAACGTCTTCGACTTCAACCATGAAGTGACGAACGACGATGGACGAAGGACGAACGCAAACCCATTACGGCCTGCTTTCGTCTTTCGCCTTCCGTCCTTCGTCCAGAATTGATTTTGCCGCTTGATACGCACTCGCCAAACTAATCCCCTCACCGCTCTTCTCCTTCCACGGCTCGGCGCCGGCGAGCAGCGCGCCGCATACATGCAGATTGTCGAGTAAGGGCCGGCCGTGCGCGTCGAGCGGGCGCATCTCGGCGTCGGTCATGAGGCCGATTTTGTTGAAGGGATGCTCGGCAAAGTAGGTGGTATTGAATCGCGACTGGCCAGCGGCAGGCACGTTGGCGACCGGGAGATTGAATAGCGGCTCGGTGACTGCGCCGTATGAGTCTACTTCGAGGCCATGCGCGGCGATGCCGCCGGTGGCCAACACAAAATAGCTAGCGTGATAATGCACAAGCCGCGCGGCGGATTGCACCGCGACAGATTCGACCCGCGCGCCATTGACTTTCGCGTTCACGACCGGATGTCCAATCTGCACTCGCGCCCCGCCTTGACGCAGCAGTGTTTCAAAAATCGTCGCGATACGGATGCCGGGGATACTTGGCGGTAAGGTCGGGATTTCAAACACCCTCGCGTCGAGGCGGGTCTGTAAATCGTTGAGCACATCGGTTGAGCCATTCACGCCAAGCACGGCGGGAAAGCCAACGCGCTCACCCGATTTGAGTTTGGGCTTGAGCTGCTCCGCCAATTGTTTGCGGAACCACGACTGCTCGAAAGCACGGGCGAGAATCATTGGTGCAACGTCGGCCTCATTTTCAAAACCGGGCGCGGTAAGACGAAGCGACCGCGTTTTGATAGTTGAGACTGAAGACTGAAGATTGGCGGCGATGAGATCAGGGTAAAAGTCTTTGAAGTTATCAAAGCCGACGAAGACAAACGCCCCGCCCCGCCGCAGGTCACCGGCGACCATCGTTTGCGGGACGAGCGCCATCGGGCGGGCGACGCCGGCGGCAGTGGGCATGAGCATGTTCTCTTCGATAGACCCGGCGAACGCATACCCGGCTTCCGCCATTGCGTTTAGGAAGAGAGTGACCGCTGACCGGAGCGAGTCTGGTGACAGTCGCGCATAGGGGTGCCCGGCCTGAGCCGCTGACAAACGGGCAACGGCTTCCATTGGCCGCCCCACGCTTTTCCCATCCACATACCCCAACACATCCACCGCGCCGGTGGCGAGGTGCGTGCGGCCGTAGCCTTTCGCGAGCAGCAACACTTTGTGCCCGCCGCGCATGAGAGCGTAGGCGGCCATGAAGCCGGCGTAGCCCGCGCCAATCACAATCGAGTCGTAATGCATGTGGATTGAACCGCGAAGACGCAAAGCACGCGAAGAAAAATCTTTTCGTGCTTCGCGTCTTCGCGGTTAGCCTTCTTTTGGCAAATGTTCAACATCGAGAATGCCCTGAAAAATCCAATCATCCAGCCGGGCTTGACGCAGTTGGTCACCCCACATTAATGGCTGCACGCCTTTCCAGCGCTCCTGCAAAAAGCGGAGAAGGGCGGAATTCGCCGCTTGCGAATTGGAGAATTGGGATTGATGTTGCAGGCCAACGGCGCGATAGATACAGAAGCCACCCTGGCACGGACCCATGCCCAGGCGCACCGTACGGCGGAGGTCGTCGAGATCAGCGCCGCGCTGCTCGAAAGCTT
>JBQTJD010000410.1:0-8141 GCA_052387475.1 Anaerolineales bacterium
TCACCCAGCCGCTTTGATGTTCGAGCACCGCGAGCAGCAGTTGCGGGCTGACCGAGTAGCGCGTGGCAATGAGTCGCACGATCTCACTGCCACTCAGCGTGCGCGGCATCGCGCCGTCGAGGTACACGGCCGGAATTTCTTCAGTGTAAGCCGCGAGGTAGCCGCCCCACGCGCGGACGTAACCGTGAAGATTGAAGTCCACCGTGCCGGGGCCGAAGACGAATTCGCGATCGGGCAGCAACTTGAGCGCCGGGCCGAAGGTAGTTTTGTCCGGCAATGGGATGACAAGCACCTGTCCAGCGAAGAGCGTGTCGTTGATCGTCATGCCGTTGGCCTGCGCAATGCTCGCAGCCGTTACGCCGTACCGTTCGCCAATTTCGTGGAGGGTGTCGCCGCGAACGATGGTGTACTGTTCAGCGCCGATGCGGTCGAGGGCCGATTGGCGCGGGGCGTCGGGCGTCGGCGAGGCGGAAGTGTTCTGCGTGGGGCGCGGCGTCCGCGTGGGCGCCCCCATCGCTGCGGAAGTCGGCGGCTCGAGGGAGGCAATGGCGGCGTCGAGCGAAAGGGTGGATGTTGCGCCGGGTTGAAAAAACGAGAACGGCGAATCGCCGCCCGGCACAGGGGTGATGTTGCCGTAGTTCGCGGGCGCATCGCCCAGCGCGCAGGCCAGCGTGGCGATGATAAGGGTGAGGAGGGGCAAAAGAGATAAAGAAAACCGCGAAGCCGCAAAGAACGCGAAGGGACGCGCTAAGTTTTTCCTCGCGGGCTTCGCGTCTTCGCGGTTAATGTTACGGCCGGGTTTCATAAAGCACCCGATCATCAACCCGCACGGTTACAACTTGCGTGCCGGGGTTGAGCGTAAGTGCGGGCAGCGGGTCGAGTGTGGCGAGCGACTCATCGAAGAGGTGGCGGCACTCGCAGTTGAAGCCCACGCACTCGCACAGGGTGTAGGCGTTCTCGGCCTGGTCCCCCGAAACGATGACGCCGAGGTGATAGGTTTTGCCGTTGGCGGTGAGCGAACCGTTCGGCACTTCACGATAGATGCGCGAGCCAAGCGGAAGCGCAATGCCGATGGATACGATTAGCGCCACGCATGCCAGCGCCACCAGCACCCCATCCCGCACCCACGCCCCGCGTTTCACGAGCGCGCTTGGTATCCAAAAGAACAGCGCCGTCAGCGCCGCCAGTAGCACCACAATCGAGACCGGCAGCGCGGTGTAGTTGTACGCGTACGTGGACGGATAGATGATGCTGCCCCCATCCGGCGGCAGCGCGGCGGTAAACGCGAATACCGCGTACAACGCAGTGACCGCGACGCAGGCGAGCGCGGTGAGGGCGATCCAATTCGATTTGAGCCACGACATGCGGGGATTATAGCGTGATGAAAGTTCGCGGCACCGGCCTGGGCTTCAAAGGTTGTCGTTCCCGCGCAAGCGGGGACCCATTCCCCAACGGTCTGGACGCCCGCTTTCGCGGGCGTGACGTGGATGTGAAACAGCCGCGTGTATAATCTCCGCGCCGTCAAAAAAACTGACGGCGTTTCCATCTTTCAACGCACCATCCGTTTCGTCACGGATGCAATCCGCTCCTACCTCCATTGTACGAGCGCGTTGTACACGCGACATCCGTTGCCACGACTGGAGCCACCCACATGCCCACCCCACTCGTCGAATGCGTTCCCAACTTTTCCGAAGGCCGCCGGCCCGAAGTCATTCAAGCCATTGTTGACGCGTACAAATCTGGCGGGGGCGCGGCGGTGCAAGTGCTCGATGTGAGTTCGGACGCCGACCACAACCGTACCGTCGTCACGCTGGTCGGCAGCCCGGCGGGGGTGGAGGCAGCGGCGTTCGCCGGCATCGCCAAAGCCGCAGAACTGATTGACCTCAACACGCACACCGGCGAGCATCCGCGCATGGGGGCGACGGACGTCATTCCCTTCATCCCGCTACGCGATGTCTCGATGGCCGATTGTGTGGCGATGGCGCGCCGCTTCGGCGAGCGCGTGGGCCGCGAGTTGAACATCCCCGTGTATTTGTATGAAGCGGCGGCGACGCGGCCCGAGCGCGAGAACCTCGCCAACATCCGCAAGGGGCAATATGAGGGCATCAAGGAAGTGATCGCCACCGACCCCGACCGCGCTCCCGACTTCGGCCCAAAGATGATGGGGCCGGCGGGCGCCACCGTCATCGGGGCGCGGCAGTTCCTCGTCGCGTACAACATCTATCTCGGCACGCCCAAAGTCGAAATCGCGGAGAAGATCGCCAAAGCGGTGCGACATCTTTCGGGCGGGATGCGGTTTGTCAAGGCCAAAGGCTTCCTCGTGGAGGGGCAGGCACAGGTGAGTATGAACCTCACCGACTTCACCCGTTCGCCGATTGCCCGCGTACAGGAGACGGTGCGGCGCGAGGCCGCGCGCTACGGAGTCGCCATCACGCACAGCGAACTTGTCGGCGTGATCCCGCAGCAAGCCCTCGTGGTTGCCGCGCTGTGGTATCTGCAACTCGATAATCTCACGCCCGAGATGATTCTGGAAAATCGACTCAGCGTCGGCGGAAGCGAAACGACAGCGGATGCGTCAGAGACCCGCTTCATCGAGCGGCTGGCCGCCGGGACGGCGACACCGGGCGGCGGCGCAGCCTCGGCCTTTGCCGGCGCGATGGCGGCGGGCCTCGTCGGCATGGTCGCTCGATTGACGCTGGGCAAGAAGAAATACGAAGCCGTCGCTACTGACATGCAGCGCGTGCTCGAAGACGGCGACCGGCTGCGCGCCGAGATCACGGCCTGCATCGAGGAAGACTCAGCCGCATTCACCGAGGTGATGGACGCATTCAAATTGCCGAAGGGTACCGATGAGCAGAACACCGCGCGTGAGGCCGCCATCGAGCGCGCGTACCATCACGCCGCCGATGTGCCGCTGCGTGTGTGCCGCACGGCGGTGAAAGTGCTGGCGCTGGCGGCTATCGCCGCAGCGAAAGGCAACATCAACGCGCTGTCGGACTCTGGCAGCAGCGCTTTCCTCGCGCATGCGTGCTTCAAAGGCGCGGCTCAGAATGTGCGTGCCAATGCCAAAGAAGTGCGCGATCAATCGCTCGCGCAAACATGGCTGGCCGAGGTGGTGCAACTCGAAACGCAGGCAACGGCGTTGCTCGCGCAGGTCGAACGGGTTGTAGCCGAGCGGAAGTAATGGCAGAGGTATCTTTAACGCAAAGACGCAAAGAGGCAAGGACGCAAGGTTTTTATTACTTTGCGTCTTCGCTCCTTAGCGTCTTTGCGTTAAGCAGTGCAGCTTGCACCTCCGCAACGCCTCCGCCCTTACCCACTGCCGTCATCGCCACGGCAACGCGCGAGCCGGTGCAGTTTGCGACCGTCACGCCCATCCTCACCGCGCCGGTGCTGCCGACGAGCGGCCCCACAATAACGCCGGTTGTTGAAGTCACGCCGCTGCCCATCGCTCACACACCGTGTGTTGATACGGCCTGTGCGCGCGCGGTGGAGCACTTCATCCTCGAGCGCCCCATCCCCGCCGATGGCAATTTCTATGTGGATCGAACGTACATGTACGGCTCAACGCAGCAGGGTTTGCGTGAGCCGCACCACGGCGTGGAGTTTGGCAACCCGACCGGCGCGCCGGTGATCGCGGCGGCGGCGGGTACGGTGATCGTGGCGGGTGATGATTCCGAAATCGCTCACGGCCCGGCCACGCGCTTCTATGGCAAACTCTTCGTCGTGCAACTTGATGATGTGATCAACGGGCAGCCGATCTTCAACTTGTATGCGCATCTCTCCGATGTGCGCGTGGCAGTCGGGCAGCGCGTGGCCGCGGGCGATTGGCTCGGCGCGGTCGGGCAGACGGGTGTAGCCATCGGCCCGCACTTGCACTTCGAGGTGCGTGTGGGGCAGAATTCATACGTAACCACCCGCAACCCGGAGCTGTGGCTTAAGCCCGCGCTCGGTGCGGGGCTGGTGCAGTACGGGGTGCTGTCCGGGCGCATCACCGACCTCGATGGCGCGCCACTGCACGAGCAACTCGTCGTCATCCGCCCGATGGAGGTGTACGAGGCGACGCGGGCCAAGTACATCACGACCTACGCGCACGAGTCGCTCAACGGCGATGATGCGTTGCAAGAAAACTTCGCCGTCGGCGATATGCCGGTGGGCGTGTACAGCGTGACGGTGAACACGACGACGTTTTACGAGCAGACCGTGACCATTGAGCCAGGGCGGGTGACGTGGGTGGAGTTTGCGGTAAAGCCACCGCCATAAGTTATCAACACTGACGCAAGCGTCCTGAGCGGAGCGGCCTGCTTTTGGCCGCGCAGTCGAAGGATGCGCTCCATGCAATGGCATACCCATTCTCCCAAGTAAAGCGCGCCCTTCGACTGCGGCCCGCAACCGCGGCGGGCCTCCGCTCAGGGTGCTTGTCTCATTTGTGCGAAATTGACAAAGTGATGCGGCGCGCTGTCCTGTGCATTGTGCATTGTGCATTGAGCGCTATCCTCGCCGCTTGCGCAAGTGAAACTGCCACACCGCTGCCCACTGCCGTCATCAACGTCGTCGCGCCCGATACGCCCACCGCGACAGCCACAATTGCCGCGTCAGCCACTGCGACTTTCGCTCCTTCACAAACTTCCACGCCGACATTCACCGAGACGCCCGCCGGCACACCAACACCGACCGTGCCTAGCGTGCCCACGTGGGCGCTCAATGAGTTCCGCACGCTGCCGGCGACCTTCGGCGGCGAGCCGCACTTCCTTTTCTACTCGCGCCCCATCGGCGAGGGTGGCAACGTGTTCGTCGCGTCGAACTATCGCTACGGCGCGACGTTTGAACTGCGGCTCGACACGCATCACGGCGTGGAGTTTAACAACGCCACTGGCGTGCCGGTGGTCGCCGTCGCGCCGGGGATCGTGTATTACGCGGGCACGGATGTGGAACGGCAGTTCGGGCCGTACACCGATTTCTACGGCAACCTGGTGGTGCTGCAACTGAGCGAGGGCTGGAACGGGCGGCCGGTGTTCGCGCTGTACGGGCATCTCGATCAAGTGTTAGTCACGACGGGGCAAGCGGTGGCGCAGGGCGAGACGTTGGGTGTGGTCGGGTCAACGGGCATCGCGTTCGGATCACACCTTCATCTCGAAACGCGGCTCGACAACCCGGATTACTACTGGGCCACACGCAACCCCGAGCTATGGCTGACGCCGATTGGCGGCTACGGCGCAGTGGCGGTGCGTGTGACCGACGAGTTCAACCGCCACCTGCCCGGCATGCGCGTGACCAGCCTATGCTCCGACGGCGGCAAGCGCACACTCGAAACGTACTGGGACCCGAGCGTGACCCCCGACGACGCCTACGGCGAGAGCGCAGCCATGACCGACGTGCCGCCCGGCTACTGCAAGTTCGAGACGGAGTACAAAGGCGAAACGCTGGCCGATGAGATCACCGTGCAAGCGGGGATGGTGAATTTCGTATGGTTGAGGCCGTAGCGGCGAGGGGCTTGACAGAGACCGACTGCGGCATAAACTATTGGCCCATAGGGGTATTATCTGGAATGAAATCCGCATAACACCCCCAGCCGGATGTTAGCCGAATCTTTTGTTGGTTCAATCCCTAGTTGGGCCAGCCAAGCATATATCCTTTTGTACTGCGGGAGGGCCGCAAGATGTCTTCCAAGTATGGCTTTGAGACCGAGGATGAAAGACGTGAGAGAAAGAAGAGAGAGGAAGAACGTTCTCAAGAGCAACTAGCCAAAGCTCAGAAGGAAAAACGTCGTTTTGGTGACCCGATTGATGAAGTCATCAGCGACGTTCTTACCGACTTTGCTTCGATAGAATACAAGGTGATTGAATATCGGTTCATTGGCAGAGTGCGCGACGGTACTGCCTGGATAATCAATGGGACGATATCGCGAGACTTTAATTACGAGACCGTTACTCTAGTGACAGTAGAATTAGCACATGATTACCCTAGCAGTGAATTTCATAAAGAGCATGAGGGATACCATCTCGTAGTGCATTTCAACACTTCTAAGACCTATGACTGGGTTCCCTTGCCTGACGAAGCCAACGCTTCACGACTATGTGCTGTTCTCAAGGAGACTACTGGGTTGCTAGTATTACGCTCCAAAGGGTGACAACAGTCAGTACCGCCAACGCTGATGAATCACAAGCCCGCCCACCAATGGCGTCCTCAGAACAAGCGGTGAATTAGCGACATAATCGCCGAGCCTTCTGTTCTCTGGTGTGGGAAGCCCGCGCGGGCCGGGGGATGCAACCGACTTTGCTCCGTTGCGCTCCGCAAAGCGGCTGACGCCTGCCGTTGAGCCCGGCCTAAAGTATCCCACGACCTTTTCGCTCTCTCATATTACCTCGCCCCCTCGCCAAACCACTTGGCTCGCAACTCGGCCAGCGCGCCGTCGCGCTCCATCGCGGCCAGCGTGTCGTCGAGGACGCGGTGCAGGTCGGTGGAGCCGGCGTTCACGGCGATGACGTACGGCTCGGGGTCGAGCAGCGGGCCGGCGAGCGAAAATCCCGTTTCGGTTTTGAGAAATTCATAGGCGGTGATGGCATCCACCAGCGCGGCGTCGGCGTCGCCGGCTGCCAGCAGGGCCAGCGCCTCCTGCGCGGTGCGCGGCTGAAAGAGCGTGATGCCCGCCAACTGTTTCGCCCATCCGCGCGCAATCATATCCCCCGCCGCGCCGTACTCCACTGCGATACGTTTGCCTGCCGCCCACGCGGGCCAGTCAACAGTGAACAGTGGGGCAATGCCTTTCACAACCGCTGCCGTCCCATTCACGAAGTACGGTCGGGTATACGACACTTCTTTTTGTTTGTCAGGGATGGCGACGAGGGCGGAGATCACGGCATCATCGCGACCGGAGACGAGGGCGGCCAGCAGCGCATCGTAGGTGATGTTCTCGTAATCGGCGCGGACGCCGAGCCGTCGGGCCAGCTCGTCCCCCAAATCTACATCGAAGCCAAACAGGTTGCCGTCCGCATCCACCGCCGAGAATGGTGCGAAGCTGGCATCGGTCGCAATCACAATCACCCCCCGCTCACGGATGCGCTTCCAGGCTTCATCTTCCGGCTGAAAGGCGGGTACAAGGAGCAGGGACGCAAGGCCCAAGAGCAGCAACGCCGCAATTCCGATGCCCCACTTGCTACTTGCCACCCGCCACTTGCCACTCATTTCGTTGCCCATTCTTTGATCGCCTCATAAATCGGCTTGGGCGCGAACTCGGGCGTGACGAGGGTGAAGTAATCGCCGTAGCTGCGTTGCGGCGCGGGGTAGCGGAAGGCCCACACGCAGAAGGCGCGGACGTACGACCAGTTCTGCTCCGCGAATTGAAAGGCGCGCAGCGTGTACTCCTGCCGGGCCAGCGGCTTCACCGCGTGCGTCCAGCGCGGCGAGTCGTTCCAACCACCCTCGGTGACGTAAATGGGTTTTGCGTCGTCACCGTTCGCGACCATGATCTCGCGCAGCAATTCCACACGGCGGAAGTTGAGTTCGGTCTGGGCCGGCAGTTCCTCGGGTGCGAACTTGAGGCCGTACGCGTGCGCGGCCAGCGCATCGAAGTAACGGCCCGCACCCGCCGCGTACATGCGCTCGAGGTAGAGCAAATCGTTGAGCGCCAGTTCGCTCGTCTCCGGTTCGAGCGTGGGGGCCAACGCGCCGCCGAGCACCTCCACATTCGGATCGGCTTCCTTCGCGCGCGTGTACGCGACCCGCAGCATCTCGGTGTATTGTTCGGGACTCACGCGCTGAAAGCCCCATTCGAGCGTGACGTTCGGTTCGTTCCAAATGATGATGTGGCGCACGCGCCCGCTGTAGCGCTTCACAAACTCAAATACGAAATCGCCAAAGTCTGAGTATCGTTCGAGCGGAAGGAATGTGTGTACGCGTTGCTCACCGGTGGGCGTTTCATTCGGCGGCCAGCGCGCCCACTCCGGCACCACACCGCCGAGCCGCGCGATCACGGTCAGCCCCTGATTGCGTGCGAAGTCAATGCGCGTGTCGGCGTGGCTCCAGTTGTACATACCAGGTGCGCTTTCGTAATACGCCCACGGAAAGTATTCGGTGATCGTCGGCGCGCCCATAAGCCGCACCATCTCCAATGTGCGCAGGATTTTCCACGCCTCCACTTC